>JAABTB010000431.1 GCA_011390085.1 Desulfobacula sp. | reverse complement strand
CTCCTCCGTTTTTCAGGACTGGGCGGGGTGGTTGAAGAACATCATGCAACCTGGTAAAGCCTCTGTTGGCTTTTCATCCCGGGGTTCCATCCGTTTTTGGACTTTTATTTTAAATGGAAGTATGCAAAACTGGGCCCAGGTTTTACAGGAAAAAGGAGAAGGCCATGTTGCTCGTTACCGCAAATGAAATGCAGGAGATGGATCAAAAAACCATCCATTCCTTTGGTATTCCGGGGCTGGTCCTCATGGAAAACGCCGGGAGGGGGGCGGTCCGGGTCCTGCTGTCGAAGATCAACAGCAAAGACACCCAAAAAATAGCCGTCCTGGCCGGTCGGGGCAACAACGGTGGGGACGGGTTTGTCATGGCCCGGTATCTTCTTGAAAAGGGCTACAGGATCACCGTCTTTCTCCTGGCGCCCAAGGAGGTGGTAAAAGGGGATGCAAGAATCCATATGCAGCTTTTTGAAAAACTCTGCGATCGATCCCCCGAGGCAGCCCTGATTGAAATCAAAACTGCGGCCGAATTCAAAACAAACAGATCCCTGATCCTCCATCATGATCTGTTCGTCGACGCCGTCCTCGGCACCGGCCTGAACGCCGACCTCAGGGGCCTGATCCGGGATGCCGTTGAATTGATGAATTCAAGCGGGAAGCCCGTCTTTTCCGTTGACATCCCCTCGGGCTTGAATGCGGATACGGGAAAGCCCATGGGAACGGCGGTCAAGGCCTTTGCCACCGCCACCTTTGCCTTTGCCAAGGCCGGGAACCTCCTTTATCCGGGAAACCTCCATACCGGCGAACTTTCCATCATTGACATCGGCATTCCCAAATTTATTGCCGATGAAAAAAACATCCAACTCTCTTTGATCGAACAAGCTGAGATTGCCGCTCTTTTCCCGCCAAGGCCCTTTGACAGCCATAAGGGCAGTTTCGGCCACCTCCTGGTCATTGCCGGCTCCACGGGCAAAACCGGGGCTCCGGCCCTATGCGCCAATGCCGCCATGAGGTGCGGTACCGGCCTGGTGACCCTGGGGGTTGCTGAAAGTCTCAACCCTGCCCTGGAGCCCCTGGTCCTGGAGCCCATGACCCATCCTTTGCCGGAAAATGAAAAGGGCTTTTTGTCTGAAAATTGTCTTAAGAATATCCTCTCCCTACTGAAGGGCAAGCAGGCCCTGGCCCTGGGTCCCGGCCTCGGAACCCGGAAAGGCACGGCAAAACTGGTCCAAAAACTTGTTGAACAAAGCCCTGTGCCCCTGGTCCTGGATGCCGACGCCGTCAATTGCCTTGCAGAGCATCCTGAAAGCCTGAAAAAAAAATCCCGGCCCGCCATTCTGACCCCGCATCCCGGGGAAATGGCAAGGCTATGCCGC
Source organism: Desulfobacula sp. (assembly GCA_011390085.1). Lineage (GTDB taxonomy): Bacteria > Desulfobacterota > Desulfobacteria > Desulfobacterales > Desulfobacteraceae > Desulfobacula. The sequence goes on along the minus strand of JAABTB010000431.1, from coordinate 1,081 downwards.
CTGTCAACCCCTGATGTCCAGGCAGACCGCATCGGCCTTGCCCGGAAATTCGCCTCGGAATGGGATGTCATCCTCATCCTGAAAGGGGCCCGAACCGTCATTGCCCTGCCGGACGGAAAGGCTTTTATCAATCCGACGGGCAATCCCGGCATGGCCTCCGGCGGCATGGGGGATGTGCTGACCGGTATGGTATCAGGCTTCCTGGCCCAGGGGTTTTCCCCCGAGGCCGCAAGCCTTGCCGGAGTGTATATCCACGGTCTTTGTGCAGACGTTCTTTCAAAACAAAAAGGGGCCTTCGGCTTTCTGGCCCGGGACATGATCAAGGCCATCCCGGAAACCATTTTTCAGCATTTGCTATGAAAACACTGGAATCCAAAACAGCAGAAGAGACCCTGGCCCTGGGGGAAAGCATTGGAAAAATGATTTCACAAGGCCTTACCATTGCCTTGAAAGGCGACCTGGGCGCCGGTAAGACCACCTTTGTCAAGGGTCTTGCCAAGGGCCTCGGCGTCTCTAAAGACTATTATATCACCAGCCCGACCTTCACGATCATCAATGAATACCCGGTGCCCCCCCTCACCCTCTGCCATCTTGATCTGTACCGGCTCTCTTCGGCGGATGAGCTTGAATATATCGGATTTGACGATCTTTTGGACGATATCCATGTTATGGTGGTGGAATGGCCGGACATCCTCAAGGATATTTCCTTTCCCTTTGATATTGAAATCCGGTTTGAATTTGACAAAAACTACAACCGGCGGATATCTGTTTCTGCCTCTGGACAATGGGGAAAAAATCTGTTAAACAAATTGTTTTTATAATTTTTAATGTGTGATTCAGTGGGGTTATGATGGCCATTAGAGTACAAAAATACGGCGGTACCTCGGTTGCGGACATTGACCGCATCAACCGGGTGGCAGACAGGGTCAGCAAGACCTATGATGAGGGCGACAAGGTGGTGGTGGTGCTTTCTGCCATGGCCGGCGTGACGGACAGCCTTATTTCCCTTGCCCGGAAAGCTGCGTCAAAACCCGATACCAGGGAGTTGGACGTCCTCCTGGCCACGGGCGAACAGACCACG
>JAABTB010000430.1 GCA_011390085.1 Desulfobacula sp. | reverse complement strand
TCGAGGGCGAACCGGATATCGAGAAAATCATTGATTTCAATGCGGTGGGATTTTGGAACCCGGAATCGAACAGCCTTCATGGATAGCCTTTCCACCTGGAGATGGCCGGATTCCCGTGTTTTCAACCGGATAAATTCTCCGCCCAGGGAGACGGCTTTTCCAAAGCTTGAAGATCTTTCCGTACCCGGCTCGTTTTTGGGAGTCTCATTTTCCACAAAAGCTTGAAGATGGTCTTCAATCTCCTTGACGCTGTTTTCATTCGTAAGGCGCTTGGATTTTGGAAGAACCCCTTTGATCAGGGTTTTCAAATGGACGGAATCTTCCGCGCTCACGGTATAGGCCTGGATCTGCAATTGGACCGGAGCCTGGGCATCAAGGGGGAAAGCCGTTGAAAAGACCTTTAATATCCTGTATTTGGCCATGTCCGCATCGTCTGCATAGGTCAAGGGCAAAAGCAGGATAAAGGTGTCTTCACCGTACCGGAAAATATCATCCTGACGCCGTTTGGTGGTGTTTAAAAGCCCGGCCACCCGTTTAAGGACATCATCATTTCCGGCGTCCTCCTCGTCTTTTAATCCCTCCACCACGGCAATGAGCATTGAAAAAATCGTTCCATACCGTTTCATGACATCGTCCTTGCCGCTGACGGCCCGTTCAAAACTCCACCGGTTTTTGAGGCCGGTCAAGGCGTCTTTGGTGGCAAGGGCCGTCAATGCCTGATTATAATAGGCCCGTTCAATGGCAATGGCCGCATATTCGGCAATGGAGGAAAGAATCTTCAGATCCTTTGGCGTGAACCGGTCCTCATTGATTTTATTGATGAGTTCAATGACGCCGAAGACCTTGTCCTCGGTTTTCAGGGGGGCTCCGATGATGGAACGGGTTTTGAATCCCGTGTATTGATCTACACGGCGGCTGAACCGGGGATCTTTTTCAACATCCGCCACAATGAGGGGTTCCCCCTTTTCCATGATGGCTCCTGCAATGCCTTCGCCCTTGGGCAGTCTTGTCCCCTGGAGCTTATCCCTGTTGGTGCCCACCACAACGGAAAACATCATGTCTTCGGTTTTGGGGTCCTTCAGGAGAATGGACCAGTGGAGAGGCTCAAAAATTTGACCCACCTGGTACATGACCGTATCCAGAACTTCCTTAATGGTTTTTGCCCTGGCAAGGGGTTTGGCCAGTTCCAGCTCCATCCCGGAAGACAGAGTCGATATTTCAGGCGCTTCTTTCCGGATAAGGGTCAGGGGGTCTTCCTGGTAATAATACCGCGTATTGGCCTTTGAGAGCTTCAGGTTGGTCCAGAGAAGATTTTCCTTGAGCTGGTCCGCCGAAGGGAAGACAAAATGATAAAATTTCGAAATAGCGTCCACTTCTTTGTTCATCTTCTGGATGCAGTCGATGAGGTTGATATGGTCCAGATCAATGGTTTTTTCAACTTCCGGGGCAAGGATGGGGGGACGGATGAGGTCAAAAGATCCGATGCCCTGGGTCCAGCAGAGAAAATCCGCAGCAGAGACAATGGAGATCAGGAGCCTTTCGTCCCGGTTGAGGCCCATGTGCTCAAAGGGCTGGTGGTGATATCTGACGGCCAGGGTCAGTTTTTCAGGCAGCTTCCACTGAGAACAGAAAAATGCGCCCACATCGTCATGGCCCAGTCCCATAACACTGCGTTCCTTTTCAATGATGAGGTCTGAGGAGGTTTCAAGATCTGCGATGAAATCGCCGTAATTCATCCGGCCCCGGACATCCAGGAGAACTTTTCCGATATCATGGAGAAGGCCTGCAATATAAGCTTCTTCCGGGTCAGGATACCGGGTTTGCCTTGCGATTTCCAAGCTCAATACAGCCGTGGAAATGCAATGACGCCAGAAGAGCAGCCGGTCGAATTTCTCAGCCCGGCCGGATTTGAATAGCTTATCAAAAACCGTCATGCCGATGGCCAGTTTTTTGATTTCGTCCAGCCCCAGAAGCACCACGGCTTCGGAAAGGGCCGTGATCCGCCGCTTCAGCCCGTACATGGCAGAATTAACAATCTCAAGGACCCGGACGGAAATCCCGGGATCGGTTTCCACAATTTTTGCGAGATCGGCAAGGCAGGTCTTTTCATCCTTTGATGCCTCAAGCAGTTTAGCGGCGGCCTGGGGAAAACTCGGCAATTTCCCATCTTCCAGTCTCAGCGTTTTCTTAATGTCTCCCGAAGAGGGCAGATTCAGTCGATTTTTCATTTGTACCCCTGTCTTTTATTTTCCATACCATATGCAGTTTATATCCCAGTTTCAACTAAATTCAAAAGAAAAAAGAGATTGCCTTTAAATCCTGTTTACATGATGTTTTCCAATGGAGTTTTTCAGAAAAGGATGATATTTTCAGATTATTTTGAATGCGGAAGATAAAATATTGCCATGATCAAATCCATGAACATTGCCTGGTGGGTTCAGCGTTGGGCTGAATTGAGCCCTGAAAAACCGGCCATCCT
>JAABTB010000429.1 GCA_011390085.1 Desulfobacula sp. | reverse complement strand
CGTGGTAAGAATGACAAAGACAAAAGGAGACCCCATGTCAAAAGGAAAAATTGTCCTGGCCTATTCAGGAGGGCTTGATACCTCCGTCATCCTGAAATGGCTCCTGGAACAAGGATATGAAGTATATGCCTATATGGCCGATATCGGACAGAAAGAAGATTTTGCCGCAGCAGAGCAGAAGGCCCTGAAAATCGGCGCCCAGAAAGTATTTATTGTGAACATGAAAAAAGAATTTGTCACGGATTATATCTTCCCCGTGTTCAAGGCCAATACCATTTATGAAGGCCGCTACCTTCTCGGGACCGCCGTTGCAAGGCCCCTCATTGCCAAAAAGCAGATCGAGATTGCCGGGGAAGTCGGGGCCGAATATGTGGCCCACGGGGCAACGGGAAAAGGAAACGACCAGGTCCGGTTTGAATTGTCCTATTATGCCCTGAACCCGCGGATCAAAGTCATTGCCCCCTGGAAAAATACGGCCTTTCTGAATGCCTTCAAAGGCAGGACCGATCTTCTGGCCTATGCGGAAAAACACGGGATACCCACCAAGCAGTCGGCCTCCAAACCTTACAGTGAAGACGACAATCTTCTGCATATTTCCCATGAGGCCGGGATTCTTGAAGATCCGGGCCATGAATGTGACGAAAGCATTTATTCGCACACCGTGTCCCCGGAAAAGGCCCCGGATACGCCCACAAAAATCAAGATCCAATTCAAAGACGGCCTCCCGGTAAAGGTCGTCAACCTGGGTGACAATACCGTCAAGACCGATCCCCTGGACCTGTTCGAATACCTCAACCAACTGGGCCGGGAAAATGGGATCGGACGGCTGGATATGGTGGAAAACCGGTTTGTGGGCATCAAATCCAGGGGGGTCTATGAAACGCCCGGCGGAACCATCCTCCATGCAGCCCACAAAGACATTGAAGGCATTGCCATGGACCGGGAAGTCATGCGGCTCAGGGACATGCTCTCGGCCAAATTTGCCGAACTGGTGTATTACGGGTTCTGGTTCAGCCCTGAGATGGATTTTCTCATGACGGCCATCAACAAGAGCCAGGAACTCATTGACGGGGAAGTGACCCTGAAGCTTTTCAAGGGCACGGCCTATCCCGTCGCCAGAACCAGTCCCTCATCCCTCTATAACCAGGACCTGTCCTCCATGGACATTGCCGGCGGTTACAACCAGGAAGATGCGGAAGGTTTTATCAAGATCAACGCCATCCGCCTCATGGCCCATAAAAACATCCTGGACCGGAAAAAATAATTCTTCCCCTGCCCGGAAAACACAACGGCTTTTCCGGGCAGGACCTTCCTATTTCCCGGCAATGGGTTCAACAAACCGGGATTCCGAATCCCAGGGAAAAAGAATCCAGGTGTCCTGGCTCACCTCGGTCACATAGGCATCCACCATGGGTTTTCCTGCAGGCTTGGCATAAACCGTGGCAAAAAAAGCCTCGGGCAGCATTTTTCGGACAATCCGGGCCGTGGACCCGGTATCCACCAGATCATCAATAATTAATAAATCCTTGCCCGATCCTTCAACTGACTTTAAAATCCGGGGTTCCCCCTGGTTCTGCCAGTCGTAACTGGTGATACAGACCGTATCAATGTGGTGAATCCCCAGTTCCCTTGAAATAACCGCCGCCGGGACAAGGCCGCCCCGGGTAACGGCGACAATGCCTTTCCAGGTCTGATTCATATCCTGATTCATATCATGGAGCCGCCATGAAAGGGCCTTTGAATCCCTGTGAAGCTGCTCCCAGGAAATGGGATAGTTGCGCTTGTACCGGTCCTCATTCTTTTCCATGGATGATGAACACTCCTTTTATACCTGTTTTTATAATTTTTGACTTTTATCCGGTTTGGCCTTATTTTAGCTTCACGCCATGAAAAGATAAAGGATAAACCTCTTGCAAGACATAAAAGAAAAATGCCTCTCCTGCGGCGGGGCACTCTATATCAAAAAAACCTGAACAAAGGTTTCTTTTTGCTGCAGGTCCTGCGGCACACCCTATCCCGAAGACAAAACCAAAGACCTCATGGACGACTATCTTGAGGAGCGGCTCGCCAAGATTCCCATCAACCGGCTCTAAGTCCATTGTGTTATGGTTGATTTTGTATAAATCTGTATCTGTTAATTCTCTTTCCGTGTGCTAATTTATCATCCGTGATCCTTTTTGATCATCCGGACCTTTCCGGGTCTTTATAAAAAGCAATCGTGGAGAAAGTGGAAAAATATGATGGATTATCAATCCCTTCTTGCAGACAGAACAGCGCTGATGAAAGCCAATGCCATCAGAGAAATTTTAAAAGTCGTATCCAGACCGGGCGTGGTGTCCCTTGCCGGCGGCATTCCCTCCCCGGAAAGCTTTCCCATGGATATTTTCAGGGAACTCGTGGACAGGGTCCTGACCCGTTATGCCTTCGGGGCCTTTCAATATGACCTGACGGAAGGCTTTTTGCCCCTGCGGGAACAGGTCTCGGT
>JAABTB010000428.1 GCA_011390085.1 Desulfobacula sp. | reverse complement strand
CAGTTCCATAAACGTCCTTACCAATTATCAGGTTGTCGGCCAGGCCGGAGAATTCTTTCATAAACGCGGCCACACCTGGATCGGTTTCCGGAAGCGGTACCAGAAAGAGGTTGAGGCCTTTTCGTTTGAGGGTATTGGATAGTTCAACGATAGAACCGGTGGGCAGACCGCCGGACCATACATAGGCATCAAGCGTGCCGTTGCTGAGAGCCTCATCCGACTCCTTGGCCCCCAGTTTCTCCCATTTTTTGAATTTTTCAGGATCTATCTTGGCCGCTCTCAGCAGATTGAGGGCTGTAAATTCAGTTCCAGACCCGGGTGCGCCGGTTGAAACGCGTTTGCCCTGAAGATCCGACAGTTTGGTAATTCCGGATTTGTCCGTTGTGACAATCTGCAGATAATTCGGATACATCATCCACATGATGCTGGCCTTGGCCGGTTTTTCCGCAAATTTTTCATGCTTGCCCGTAACGGTGAAATAGGCCGTATCCGGCAGAACCGTGGCAAAAAAATAGGTTCCCTTGGCTGTATCTGTTTTATCCCGTATCAGAAGCATGTTATCCACAGATGCAGCAGTCTGAATAGCGGTTGAGGGAGCTACATTATTTTTGCTCAGTATTTCGGATATCTGGGTTCCGTAATAATAATATACGCCGCCGATTCCACCTGTTGCAATCACCACTTTGCTGTCTTCTGCATAAAGGTTGGCCGTGGTTAAAAGAAACAGTGCCAGTGCCATGATGACAATTTTTTTCATATTGCTCTCCTTTTTTTTAAAATTTAGGTCATTATCTGCCTTACTGCCAATTCGTATACGGTGTGCAATTGCACCATGTCAAGAATTATCTTTTAAATAGGATTGTCCTTTGCCTCTAATTTTTTGGGGGAGGATCATAACGACATTGAGTGGCAAATAGAATAAGCTTTCTGGCTGTCTGCGGCCAGGGGCAGATGGTCGTAAATCTAATTCCCAACCTGGAATTCTTATCAATTCCCGTTGTTTACCTGATAATGGTTTATTGCAATTGAGAAAGTGAATTTCAAGGATTTTTGAAGCGGCGGCTAAGAGAGCTTACAAAGCAATCCCTTCGGGACCCGGCCTCAGCATTGACCGCTCAAAAAACTATCTATAGCTTCAAGCATAACCATATCCACGTCCAAACCGTTTTCTTTGGCATATCTTTTCACCCGTTCAAAAATCTGACGAGGCAGTTCGATGCTTAAGGGATGGGCAAGAAGATCGCTGCCCTGATTTTTTAATTCTTCCGACATGGGTGCCCTTTGTTTATTAAGCCCTTCTATTTATGCAAATATATCATAACGACAAGAAAATTTCAGTTGGAAGCGGCTGCCGGCAAAGGGAACAATAGAGTAAAGGCAGCCCCTTTTCCGGGTCTGCCGTCAACGGTAATAGCCCCTTTGTGATTTTTGATCATTGCATGAACCATAGTCAGCCCCATACCCGATGCATTACCCAGTCCACGGGTTGTAAAATAGGGGTCAAAGACCTGATGGACTTGATTTTGATCGGCAAGGACTGTTATTTCCTGATCCGGAAAACGAGATTTGATGTCTATGCCGCCTGCAATTACTCTGATGGATTCCATTTTTCTTTTGCATCCGCAGTTCGCAAATCTGTTCCGTCTTTAAATCATCAAGATCTTTGAGATGGTGAGCATAAACCTCCCGGTCCCCGGAAACGATATGCTGGGTCAGTTGCTGATTCAAAAGAGACGACCTTTCCATACACAGCATGTCGGCAAAACTCAGATTGGCATTCAATACCACTCCGTTCGAATCAAGGGCAATATAACCCATCGGCAGGGTGTCATAGAGTTCCCGGATCAATCTAAGCTGATCTGAAATATTAACGGGTGTGGCCCCAAACTCTGGATGAATGGCTAATAATCCAGGCTGCGGGTGGGATGGATAAAATGTTTCCTGACCGGATCTGTTTTTTTTCATTGACTCTCCTTTTTTTCCCTTCGTTCCTGATCCGTACCATTAGGTCCCAAATTCAGTATGCGTCTGCCGTTCAGGGTTTCAGGATATCAAGCTTTCGCATCCGGGCGCGCAGGGTGCTGCGATTGAGCCCTAGAATGTGGGTCGCACTTTTTTCCCCGCTGACTTTCCAGTTGGTCTGTTCCAGAACCCGGACGATATAGTCGCGCTCCACTTGTTCCAGTGTTTTTGCCTCCACTGTTTTATGGACTTTGGTTAAATAGGCCAGAGGCTTGTTAAAATCATCCACCATGCGCAATTTCGGGCCTGACGAGATGATAACGGCGCGCTCCAGAATATTTTCCAGTTCCCGGACATTTCCCGGCCAGTTATAATTCGAAAAGGCATCCATCATGAGTTTGGGAACGATGGGGGTGTCTTTGCCCAGCCGCTTGGCAATTTTTTTGACATAAAAAGCCACCAGGAGCGGGATATCCTCTATCCGGTCCCGGAGGGGCGGCATGGTAATGGGAAAAACATTGAGC
>JAABTB010000427.1 GCA_011390085.1 Desulfobacula sp. | reverse complement strand
AAAATACAATATCAAAGGGGTGAGCCTGTCTTTAAAAACCCCTAAACTTTTACTGCTTGGGGTTTTAAGATTTGTTCTGGTATTGCTTTTAACCTTGGTTCTGTCCGGACTTGTATTTTACTGGCATGATGAAATCTTAACAGCCATCTGGACAAAACCGGATTCAGGTTGGTTGATATATGTGTGGAAAGCAGTCTCCTATCTTCTTTCCATGGGTCTTGCCGCCGTTGCCATGGTGATGGCGTACCTGGTGTCTCAGATTTTGTTCAGCGTCTTTATCATGGATTATATGTCCAGGATTACGGAATCCATGGTGCTGGGAAAAGAGGTGGAACCGAACCCGGGATCATGGTTTGGTTTTTTTATCCATCTGGTGAAACAGGAAATCCCAAGGGCCGTCATCCCTGTGATCATCACCCTTTTTATTATGCTGATAGGCCTGTTCACTCCTTTGAGCCCCCTTATCATATTTGTTTCATCCATTGCAGCAGCCGTATTTTTAGCCTGGGACAATACTGACCTTGTGCCGGCCAGGCGGCTGTATCCTTTTAAAACACGGATCGGATTTTTGAAAAAAAATCTGATGTTTCATATCGGCTTTGGACTTTTGTTTCTTATCCCGGGACTCAATATTGTATTTCTATCCTTTGCTCCTGTTGGGGCAACCCTTTCGTTTATCGAAAGGGAGGGCCGCTGAGGGTTTGTAAAAAAATAGCCTATGGACATCATCTGCAAAGAATCATTGGATTATTTATCCGTAGCGGAAACAAAAACAGTTTCAAAAGAAGAAGAAATCATTGTTTGCGCTTTTTGCAGCCATCCCATAACCACTCCATCCAAACAAATCATTATCCATGACGCTTTCAGACATATATTTGCCAATCCCCATGGTTATGTATTTGAAATCGGATGTTTTTCCGAGGCCATGGGCTGCCGTCCGGTTTCAAATCCCTCAATTGAATTTTCGTGGTTTATCGGGTATTCATGGCAAACCTGTGTCTGTAGCCAATGCGCCACTCACCTGGGATGGTTTTTTTCATCTGAATCAGATCATTTCTGGGGCCTTATTCTTGAAAAATTGGTATTTTTTTAGGAATTTCTTAAAATTATTTTGACAATTTTTCATAATTTTATATAATTATCCGTGATCGCTATCTCCTATGGATTTCGTAACATAACCCTTTTTTCACCTTGAATGCTGCCGTTAACCCGTAATTTTTTATAAGGGAGGGAACATGCCTCAATTAAAAATCGTATTTGCCAAGAGATCGGCTGTAGACAGAAGGTCACCGGTGGACAGACGAATCCTTGATATCGGGCCCGGGTATCCCAGTGTCCAAAAGAGAGAAACCTTTAAAGACCGAAGAAAGGGATGGGAAGACAGGTTCGGCTGGGAGAGGATCAGTAAATGGAGCAGTGCGCCATTCTATTCTGATTTGCCCTAGATTTTTGAATATCATCATTGCCGATCCTTTTACACGAATACGATTTCCTCTTAATTTGTATCCGGTAAGAAAATTTTATAGGGATTTCCATTGTCTTAAGGAACTCATTTGTGTTAAACCGTTAAGATTGAACAAGCTTGTATAATCAAACTATCGCCTTGAGGAAATGCTATGAAAATTCTTGTAACCGGAGCGGCAGGGTTTATCGGATTCAGTCTGATCTGTCGTCTGCTCAAAGACGGCCATGAGGTTTGCGGCCTGGATAATTTAAATGACTATTATGATGTGAACCTGAAGAAAAACAGGCTTTCGATTATTGAAAAAAATTCAAGATTTGAATTTCAGCGAATGGATCTGGCCGACCGGGAAGCCATAAAGCAATTATTTTCAACCCATTCCTTTGATTCTGTCATCAACCTTGCCGCCCAGGCAGGGGTCAGATACAGCATTGAAAATCCAGGTTCCTATATTGACAGTAACCTGGTTGGTTTTGGGAATATTCTGGAAGGATGCCGGCATTCCAAGGTCAAACACCTGGTATATGCTTCCAGCAGCTCTGTCTACGGCCTGAATACCTCCATGCCGTTTTCGGTCCGCCACAATGTGGACCATCCCATCAGCCTCTATGCCGCCTCAAAAAAGGCCAATGAACTCATGGCCCATACCTACAGCTATTTATATAATTTACCCACTACGGGGCTGCGATTTTTTACGGTCTATGGGCCCTGGGGCAGGCCGGACATGGCCCTATTCCTTTTTACCAAGGCCATTTTAGCCGATGAACCCATCAAGGTGTTTAACAATGGAAACATGCAAAGGGATTTCACCTATATTGACGATATCGTCGAAGGTGTTGTCAGGGTCATGAATACCATTCCAAAGGCTGACCCGGACTGGTCCTCCGACAAGCCCAACCCTTCCGCAAGCTGTGTTCCCTATAAACTCTATAATATAGGAAATAACCAGCCGGTTGCCCTGATGGAATTTGTGGATGCCATTGAAAAGGCCATCGGAAAAAAAGCGCTCAAGGAATATCTGCCCTT
>JAABTB010000426.1 GCA_011390085.1 Desulfobacula sp. | reverse complement strand
GCACGCCGACGGCCCCCTTGTGGTGGGTCACAATCCCGTGAACCACGGCAAGGCCCATGCCGGACCCCTTCCCCACCTCCCGGGTTGTAAAATAAGGATCAAATATCCTTTCCAGATTTTCAGGATCAATCCCGGGCCCGGTGTCTTCTATTAAAATCCGGGCATAGGGGCCGGGCAAAAGGTTGGGATATTGGAGGGCCTGGTCCTGGTCCAGATCCGTCAGCCCGGCCGTGATGTCTATCCTTCCACCCGTTTTCTCCATGGCCTGGGCCGCATTGGTGCAGATATTCATCAATACCTGATTGATCTGGGCCGGGTCTGCGGCAATGAATATTTCTTCTGTCGGCAGATTCTGACGGATATCAATGGTGGAAGGGATAATGGTCCTCAAAAACCGGGCCTCTTCCCTTATGGCAGAGACAATGCCCAGGGGTTTTAACTCCTGGACCGTTTCCTTGCTGAAATTCAGCAGTTGTTTCACCACATCGGCAGCCCTGAGGCAGGCCGATTTGATCCTTTCCAGATAGGTGGATAAAGGATTCCCATCCCGGATCTCATCAATGGCCAGTTCGGTATTTCCCATGATGATATACAAGAGATTGTTGAAATCATGGGCAATTCCTCCGGCCAGGGTTCCGATGGATTCCATTTTATGGGCCTGACGGAGCTGTTTTTCCAAATGACGGCGATCTGAAACATCCCGGGCAATCCCCCGGAATCCGATTCCATTGCCGCTGCGGTCCTTCATCAGAGAGACCACCGTCTCCACAAAACAGGCGGAACCGTCTTTTCGGATCAGTTGCCAGTCCAGGGCCTTGGTTGGAACCCCGGTTTGAAATACCTGGTTAAAGGTTTTATAAATCTTTTTTGCATTGTCTTTGTCCATATAGTTCCGGTTGTTCAATCCCATGAGTTCCTGCCGGGAATACCCGAGAATCCGGCACATGGAATCATTGAAAAAGGTATAATTCCCCTGGAGATCCGCTTCATAATAACCGTCTTCAATGCTCTCAAGAATATTCCGGTATTTTTCCTCGCTCTCGCGGAGGGAGGCCTCGGCCTTATTTTTATCCTGTATCTCAGCCTCCAGCTTGGCCTGTTCTTTTTTCAAGGAAACCGCCAATTGCTTTTCTTTTTCATGGGAATCGGTGAGCCCCCGGACCAGGACGGCAACGGATATGGCGGACAGGGCATTTAAAAAGAGAAAATTGATCCCGGCCACCACCATGAGCCGCTCGGAATCGAAAAAGGGAAAGTCTGCCCTGAAGGTGCCCCGGACCAGGAGATATCCGATGACGACTATGGTTACCGTGTTAACCATCAGGGCGAAAACAGCCGACCGGGGGCCAAGAAGCACTCCGGCAAGGACTGCAAAGCAGAAAAGCCAGGCCGGCCCCCCGCTTAAGGGCCCGACGGAAACGATGATGGCAAGGCCGATGATATAGGTGAACAGCAAGGCACAAACCGCCCGGACCTTATAGTGGACATGCGGAAGAAGCAAAAGGCAGACAGCGGCGGACCAGATGAGGGCATCCAGGAATACCAAACCCCAGAGTCTTTTCTCAATGGCCATGGGAAGGATGGAAATAAGAACCAGAAAGCCGACGGCAATTCCAAAGACAAGCATGGTGGACAGAATCCGGGTCCGCCAGAAGGACAGGCTGTCCGTTTCCGGAGAAGCCTCCGGAAAAACCCGTTTCATTATGCGGTCCCAAAAGCGCGTCGGCATCATCCTCCTTTACCGGTTCAGTCTAGGCTTTTTTGATATAGGATCTGAGTATCAGTGCCATTGCTTTTCCTCCTGATGACCATTTTGATGTTTATCGCATTGGACCCTATGGGAAAAAATCTTAGGGCATTATAGGTCAGGCGCCGGACAAATTCAATTCATGTTTTTGGCCTGGCGGTTTTTAAGTATCATTGCCCCCTGATCCATGATATGATTCTGACCTGAAAAATTCCATCAATAAAGGGAGAACATCATGACATCAACGATAGGTCCGGAAGCCAGGGCCTTTTTATACGAACTCTATACCCGGACGGAAGGGAATCCTGACGCCCAGGTCTCCATGTATGAGGTGGGGCAGGCCCTTGGGTTGGAAAAAAATGAGGCCGGGGCCATGGCGGAAAGTCTTTATATACAAGGACTGGCAGAGCTGAAAACCCTTTCCGGCGGGATCGGGATCACCCGTGAGGGCCTGGCCGTGCTCGAGATCAAAATCGATCTTGGACCGGACCCGTCTTTGTCCCTGGGCACCGGCAGGGTCCTGGAGGACCAGGGCCGGACAGCGCTTGACACCGTCCTATCGGAAATTAAAAAAACCATGGAAGCGGCCCGGATGTCCTATCCCCGGATGGAGGAACTCCTCATGGACATCAAAACCATTGAGGTTCAGATGCTTTCCCCCAGCCCCAAAACCGCCGTCATCCGTGAAGTCTTAAAATCCATCCATGCAAATTTTGAATCTTCAGGATCAAAGGTTGACTATTTATCGAATTT
>JAABTB010000425.1 GCA_011390085.1 Desulfobacula sp. | reverse complement strand
GAATCCAGGTGCCGCGCCAGGTTTTCCATGAGTATCCGGGCGGAGAACGGAAGAGCCTCGATTTTTGTGATGCCCATGTCCTCCAGCAGGCGGATATTATGAATCATATATTCCTGATGATTCAGGACAAGCTTATGTTTTATATTGCGGTGTGTCATTCGTTTGCTCCCAAGGGGTTATAATTTTTCAAAGTGTTGATAAAGCTGAAGCATTAAGATATTATCAAAAAAATAATAGATCAAGCTACAATCAGGATTAATCAAAAAATTTAAGTCGGCTATGAATGACGCAATTGTTGAATCTATCGAAGAAAACGCATCCTTAAACCAGGGGGGTTCTGATAAATTCTGGAAGGTTATGATCGTGGATGACGAAGATTCCCCTTATTGCCCTGACGGCCCTTGCCATGCAAGAAGACGCAGAAAAATGCCTGAAAGCCGGAATGGACCGGTTTCTGACAAAACCGATCCATTCCGACAAAATCGTTTATGCGATTGCAGACCTGTTTAAGGTATAGACAAGGCCTATTTTCCCATTTCTTCTTTTCTTAAATCCTTTCTCAAAATTTTTCCGACATTGGATTTGGGAAGCTCTTTTCTGAATTCCACCTTGGTCGGAAGCTTGTATTTGGCAAGTTTTGTACCGCAATAATCAATCACCTCTTTTTCCGTCATTTGTTCGCCTTCTTTCATCACAACAAATGCTTTGACCGCCTCCCCGCGTTTTTCATGGGGAATGCCTATACAGCAGCCTTCAAGAATTTTCGGGTGTTCAAACAGCACTTCATCAATATCCCGCGGATAAACATTATAGCCACCCGAAATAATCATGTCCTTGATTCGGTCCACAATATAGAAATATCCGTCTTCATCCATGCGGGCCACATCGCCGGTGCACAGGAACCCGTCTTCGGTCAGGGTTTTTTTGGTTTCATCGGGCTTCTTCAGATACCCCTTCATGATCTGGGGACCGCGGATCAACAGTTCACCCGGCTCTCCCAGGGCAACCTCCCGGGTCTTATCGTTCAGGTCCACAATTCTACATTCCGTATCCGGAATGGGAACACCTATGCTGCCCTGTTTTCTGACCCCGTTAAAGGGATTGACATGGGTGACCGGAGTGGATTCCGTCAGGCCGAAGCCTTCAACAATAATGGAGCCTGTTTTTTCCTGGAAATTGTTGATCACTTCCAGGGGAAGGGGGGCACTACCGGAAAAACAGCCTTTGACGCTGGTCAGATCCGTATGGGCCATATCCGGGTGATCCAACATCCCGATATACATGGTGGGGACCAGGGGGGCAAAGGACACCTTGAATTTGCTGATGGCTTCCAGAAGAGGTTCGGGCTGGGGTTTGGGAACAAGGACATTGGCCCATCCCATGCGGATGGCAAAATTCATGGAAACCGACATGCCGAACACATGGAAGATGGGAAGGGCGCCGAGCATGGTCTCCGCACCTTTTTGAAAGGCAGGGAACCAGGCTTCCAGTTGCTGGATCTGGTAACTGATATTTTTATGAGTGAGCATCACCCCTTTGGAAACGCCAGTTGTTCCACCTGTATACTGGTACATGGCCACATCATCCATGGCCACCTGTGTCTGAGTGTAATCCGGGGCATTCTTGGCAATGACATCCTTGAATTTAAAAAGGTTTTTGGCCGGCGCCACATCTGCGGCAAGGCCTTTCTTTTTGGCCACAAGAGGAAATAACAGCCGTTTGGCAAAAGGGAGATAATCCCCGATGGAGGCATATACAATGGTTTTGATATTTGTTTTTTCCCGGAGAGCGACCATTCTTTTGGCCAGAAGGTCCAGGGTAATCAAAAAGGTTGAATTTGAATCCGTAAACTGATGTTCCAGTTCCCGGTCGGAATACAAGGGATTGTTCAGAACGACAATGGCCCCGATCTTAAGTGTGGCATAATAGGCCACAACACAGGGGATGACATTGGGCAGAAGGATGGCTACGCTGTCGCCTTTTTTAATCCCGAATCCCTTCAAGGCTGCGGAAAATTTTGCCACCATTTCATTCAGTTCTCGAAATGACAACGTAAATCCCTGGAAAATCAGGGCCGGGTTATCCGGGAAATTTTTGGCCGATTCTTCAAGATATTGGCTGACCAATATGTCTTTGTATTCAACACTGCTTTTCACACCTTGTTCATAGGATTTGATCCATATTTTTTTTGAATATTCACTCTGGTTGGACAAGTTTTCTCTCCCTTCAATTTTATCTGTTAAACAAGAGACTTTGTTTTGTTGATAGAAAGAAATCATGGCCCATGTCAAGAAAAAAAATAAAAATAATAAACATTGTTTTTTTACACGACTTAAATTCTACGACCCCGTTAAAAAATTTACGATTGTTTCTGAGCATTTATATTGAAAAAGCTTGAATCTTTGTGTAAGGTTCCCGGCCATGAAGGTTATCAAAATAGGAGGCGGTTGCCTGAAAGACGGACCGGCTGCCCGAAAAATAATCGAATTGATTGGCAAGAGA
>JAABTB010000424.1 GCA_011390085.1 Desulfobacula sp. | reverse complement strand
AATTTCACCCCTGGGAAAAAAATATTACCCGGAATATTTCCACCCATATCGGGCAGGATGTTCCGATTCTCGATTACCTCATCCGACTGGAGGCTGCCGGCGAGGATGTTTCAGATTATGAGACCATCTGGTATTATTTCTGATCCGGACCATTGGGGGTGATGAATGGGCCGGGGTTTTTCAACGGTCAGGGTAAGTGCCCCCCAGTTGGCCTCTACCCTGCCATAGAGCAGATAGGGTTTTCCATAATCCAGCATATGGCAGAAAAGGGCATAGGGTTTGGGGAAAAAAACCGTTTCAACCAGGCCGGTTTCATCTTCAAAGGTCAGAAATTTCATGGGATCTCCGTGCTTGGTGATTACGACCTTTCCGGTGATGAGCCATCCGGCAAAGGTGATGGTTCTGTTGATGAATTTTGAAAGATCCTTGGCTTTGACGGTATGATAATCCCGGAGGATGCCCTGATACAGGACCATGGGGTGAAAGGCGCATAAAAACCCGAGCACGGAAAATTCCCGCCGCAGTTTCTCCATGGGGTTTTCCTTTGGCAGATCCGGAGCAGGCAAAATGGCGGGTTTGGATTCAAACAGGCAAGGCTCCCGGTCCAGGATTTTTTTTTGTCGCTGCCGGACGGCAAAGGCCCACAAAAGGGCAGCCCGGTTGCCTTTCTCATCCAGGGAATCCAGGCTCCCGCTATGGACCAGGGACCGGACCTCGTCCTCTCTGGGCAGGACTCGGCTGAAAAAATCGCCCGGACTGGAAAAGGGATGTTTCTTTTGTTCCGCCACAAGGGTGTTCAGGGTCCGGGAAGAAAGATTTTTGATGGCCATGAGCCCGACCCTGAGCGTATGCTGCCGGCCTTTCCAGGGGATATCGCTTTGGTTCACATCCGGGGGAAGGACGGCCACACCCAGCCGTCTTGCTTCGGACACATAGGCAAAAACGGAATAAAACCCGCCCTGGTTGCTGATGACGGCAGCCATGAACTCTGCCGGGTAATGGGTCTTCAGATAGGCGGCCTGGAAAGAGACCCGTGCATAGGATGCGGAATGGGGTTTGCAGAAAGAATACCCGGAAAAGCTGTGGATCATGTTCCAGACGTTTTCAATATCTGCATCGGATACCCCCTTTGCCAGAGCCCCGGTTTTGAACCGGTCGTGGAAATCGGCCAGTTCCCGTTCCCTGTCTTTTCCGGAGATGATTTTCCGCAGCCCGTCGCCCTGGGCAGGGGTGAACCCGGCCATTTTTACCGCCACCCTGGCCACATCTTCCTGGTACACCATGATGCCGAAGGTTTCGTTCAATACATCTTCCAGGATGGGGTGGATGGACTCCCATACCCCGGTATGAAGCCGTTTGATATATTCCTGGATAAATTCATTGGCTGCCGGCCGGATAATGGAGGAATGGATCACCACATGTTCAAAATCCCCGACCTTGGTTTTTTTCTGCAAAAGACGCATGGCCGGGCTCTCAATATAAAAACATCCCATGGTATTGCCCTGGGCCACGTTTTCCTGGGTTTCAATATCATCTTCAGGGTCAAGGCGGTTAAAATCCTCAAATTTTCCGGAGGCGCTTTGAATGCTTGCGATGGTGTCCCGGATGACGCCCAGGCTCCGGTTGCCCAGGAGATCGATTTTGACCAGACCCGCTTCTTCTGCAGCATCCTTTTCCCACTGGATGAGGGCGACACCCTTGGGAGCGGTCTGAACGGGAACATAGGTGTCGATGGGATCGGGGGTGATGACAATGCCGCCCGGGTGCACGGAAAGGTATCTCGGGGCACCGATGATGGCCTGGGCATAGGTCATGATTTTCGGCCAGGGTTCCGGGAAATCCATGAACCTGAATTCGGGTCGCTCTTTGATCCGGTCCAGGAGATCCTGTTCGGCTTCATTGAGATTCCAGAACCAGGGAAGGCGTTTGGAGACCTTGGCGATTTCCGCCTCCGGCAGGCCGAAAACCTTGGCCGTTTCCCGCACCGCCATCCTGGGCTGGAACAGGATATGGCTTGCGACCATGGCGGCATGGCCTTTGAATTCCTCCAGCACATGGTTTAAAATATCATCCCGCTCATCCCAGGCAAAATCAATGTCAATGTCCGGCGGGTCGGTTCTTTCCAGGTTCAGGAACCGTTCAAAATAAAGATTGTATTTCATGGGGCAGACATTGGTGATGTCAAGGCAGTACGCCACGATGGAGGCGGCGCCTGATCCCCGGCCGCAGATGCGGGAGGCTTTTTTGACAATGCGCTCAACCACCAGGAAATATTCGCAGAAATTTTTTTGGCGGATAATGGACAGTTCATACTCAATGCGCCGGAGAACAGGGCCGGGCAGATTTTCCCCATACCTGCGTCTCGCGCCCCGGAGGGTCCTTTCATACAGAAGCCGGTCCGGGGAAAGCGATGTTTTTTCCTTTAAGGGCGGCATGACTGTTCCGAAATCGGGCCTGGTAAAGCAAAGTTTTTCCGCCAGGGCATGGGTGTTTCTTACGGCCT
>JAABTB010000423.1 GCA_011390085.1 Desulfobacula sp. | reverse complement strand
CATTGCCCGTCTGGATGAACCGCTTCTGACCCCCAATGAAAAAGAACGGGAGGGGTATGTTCCCAATGTGGTCTATTCCTGCGGTTCCATCATTCACGGGAAGGAACTGGTTATTCCATACGCCATGTCTGATATTAATTCGGGTATTGCAACCGTTGAAGTCAAACAATTGATCCAGTGTATGCGTTCAGTGCCTTAACGTATTGATTTTAAGGAAAATCAGCCATGAACAGCCGTGACGGAAAATATCAAAAATATTTCCTTATCCGGGAAATGCTGGAAGTCAAAAACGTGTTGGCCGCCATGGCGCCTTTGCAGATTTTTGAATTTGCAGCGCACATCCGGCACCGGAAAATACTATTAACAGGTGAAGGGTCTTCAAGAATTTTTCCGGCCAAAAAAGTGATTTGTGACGCCCGGCATCATAACTATAAAGAAAGTATCATCACAGAAGGTGCAAGCCAGTCGGCGGAATATGATCTGAGTGACTACACGGTTTTTATTGCTTCCAATTCGGGCCGGACAAAGGAATGCCTGGAACTCATTGACACTTTAAAAAAAAAGAACCATCAACAGATTATGGCCGTAACGGCCCATAAAGATACTGAAATGATGAATCAGGCCGATTATACCTATCTCTTAAAAAGCGGTCATGAAAAGGCTGTGGCGGCAACAAAAACAGTGGTCGAGCAGGCGCTGTTTTATGATATCCTGTTTCGAAAATCCAATCATCAGGCGCTTCCGGATTTAAATAAGACCGGGGAACTCATCGACCGGGTATTAAAAACAAAAATTCCTGAAAAAATAGTCAATCAACTGGCTTCTGCCGACATGATCTATTTTTCAGGCAGAAATAATGGTGTTTCAGAAGAATTGGCGCTGAAAGCCAATGAAATTACCGGGAAAAAATCAGATTACCTGGAAGGAACCTATGCCGTTCACGGCATTGAAGAGGTCATGAAAAAAAATGAAGTGATCGTCATGATCGATCCTTTCCCTGAAGAAGAAGCCAAAATACAGAAAACGCTGGTAGAGGGAATCGGCGTGACCGTCATTGCCATATCCACCCGGAAGACATCTTTTCCGACAGTGCAGATCCCTGATGATGGAGAATTTACGCCCTATCTGCAATTGGCCATGGGCTGGAATCTATTAATCGAAACCGCATTGAAACTTGAGCTTGATCCGGATCATCCCAAAAGAGCCAGAAAGATCGGCAATGAATATGAATAAGGCGTTTGATTATAAAAAAATTGCCGTCATTGTCGCCCACCCCGACGATGAAACCCTGTGGGCCGGTGGGATGATCCTGATGAATCCCCAGTGCAACTGGACCATCATCTGCCTGTCTCGCAGAAATGATCCTGACCGGGCCCCGAAATTTTTTGAGGCCTTAACCCTTTATGGCGCAACCGGGGCCATGGGCAACCTTGACGACGGCCCGGAACAGAAACCCCTTCCTCAAAAGGAAATAGAAACAGCCATTCAAGGGTTATTGCCCCCCATGCCTTATGATCTGATTGTGACCCACAGTCCTGCCGGTGAATACACCCGGCATAAAAGGCATGAAGAGACCGGCCGGGCTGTATTCTATTTGTGGGAGCAAAACATCATCGACGCATCTGAATTATGGTTTTTCGCCTATGAAGATCATGACAAAACCCTTTATCCCCAGGCCAGCCCGGATGCCGACAGGATCATTGAACTTCCTGAAGCGGTCCTGTCCGAGAAGTACGGTATGATCACCCGGACCTACAGGTTTTCAAAAGACAGTTTTGAGGCGATGACAACACCGGAAAAAGAGGCTTTCCGGTGTTTTAAAAAAGGAGAAAAAATTAAAAATGAAAGTTATGGTTTTATATGACTATCCCGCTTCTCCCGGAGGATTGGCCACCCAGGGGGAATTGCTGTACCGGGGATTAAAGGAAATGGGAGTGGATGCCCATCCCGTGTGTTTTGAATCGGCCCAGGAAAAAGAATGGTATTACCGGTGGTTTGAGCCCGACGTGGTTCTCGGGGTCGGGTATTGGGGCCATACGCCGGATCTGATTCTTCATCCCCAGCAGTATGGGGTTCAGCCGGTTCCCTGGCTGGTGGCCGATGGGTATATTTCAAATTACCGTGAAATATTAAACAGCCTGCCCCTGATTCTGGTCACATCCAACTGGGTGAAAGAGGTGTATATCCGGGACGGCATCAAGGCGGATAATATCGAGGTGCTGCCGGTGGGCTGTGATACGGATGCATTTCATCCCATGGATAAGACAGATCCCAAGGTGGTTGCGGTAAGGCAATCTTTGGGGATCAAGCCCGATGATATGATGATTTTAACCGTTGGCGGGGATGCCGCTTCCAAAGGGGCCATGGAAGTCATGCAGGCCCTGGCCATCAATAATCCCAAAGCTCCTCCGTGGAAATATGTCTGCAAGGTCTGGCCCCAGGACAGAACCAAAACACAGCATGAATCCGATCATAAACTGTCCAATCAACTGGGGATCAGCCAGAACATC
>JAABTB010000422.1 GCA_011390085.1 Desulfobacula sp. | reverse complement strand
AATCACCCGGTTCCTGCCGCTTTCTTTGGCCGCATAAAGGGCTTTGTCTGCTTGGTCTATGAGGTCATCGGGTTTTCCTGCATTAAATTCAATGGAAGAGATGCCCTGGCTCAGGGTGACCTTGACCCCTTCACACACCTTTTTTTCAATGGATTGCCGGATGCGTTCGGCAATTGAAACGACTTTGTCCATGGAAAGCCCGGGAAAAACCACAACAAATTCCTCCCCCCCGTAGCGCCCCACCAGATCCGTCTTCCGGGTGTTGGTTTTCAGGGTGTTTGCCACCATCTTGATCACTTCATCCCCGGTGGAGTGCCCGTAATTGTCATTGACCTTTTTAAAGAAATCAATATCCGCCATCAGGCAGCACAGCTGTGTGTTTTTGGATTTTGCCCGGTTAAACAGAACGGCAAATTTTTCTCCCAGAACGCGCCGGTTCAGGCACAGCGTCATGGGGTCGCAACTGGCAAGGATTTTCAGTTTTTTGCTTTTTTGGCGGATGTCCTCATTGGCTTCTTTAAGCTGACCCACCATGGTGTTGAGCTGGAAGTTGTTTTCCTCCAACTGGGTGATATCGTCAAAGGTTACCAGGGCACCGCGATTTTTTCCGGTTTCACCCCCTACAGCGGATGCATTGACAGCCAGCTTGATTTCATTGCCGGCATTGTTGCGCAGCCTCATGGAGCCGCTTGTTAATGTCTGTTTTCCGTTTATGATTTTAAACCAGGGCAGTGCCTGGAGCTGTTTTTGAGTCTGGCAATCCAGCCAGCCCAGTTCAGAGCCTTTCATCCCGACCATTTCCCCGGGGGTTTTGCCCAGCAATTGAGCAAAAGACTGGTTTGCCATAACAATATATTCTTTTTCATCCAGGATCAAAACCCCTTCCTGGAGCACGTCAAACGCCCTTTGAACCCGATCCGGAATAACGGCGGACGGGTCAAGCTCCCGCAGGGATCTTTTCATGAGAAACCAAAAAAAAATAAAGCAACAAAAAGACATAAAGCCCATCAGGCCCATAAAGGAATTTTTAAAACCGCCGGCCAGACTGTCTGCCCACAACGGGGTGAAGCAGATTTCCATGGTGGCCCACTCTTTATTATTCATGAACAGAGGAATGCTGATATGGGTGGGTGTGGATTTTCCGTCTGTTGCTTTTCTCCAGTTGGCCAGGTGTTCTCCGACCAGGGCGATAAGTTTGCCGTCTTTTGTGCGGATGGCTGCGGACCGGACATCCTCATTTTGTTCAACAGTGGAGCGCAGGATCATCTGAATGATCTGGAATTCCCCTTCTTCCGCAGCCGCAGAGAACATCAGTGCCAGGGACTCACCCATGCCTTTTCTGACTTCCATCACAGATTCGGATCTGTTCGGGATAAACCCGATCATGTTGGCAAAAAAAAGGAAATTGACCATGATCAGAACCAGGGAAATGGTCAGCCGCATGGCAGGATTTTTGAATATCACTAAGCACCCTTGTCAAAAAAGGTTTCCACTTTTGCCTCTTTTTCATCGAAGGGCTTTTGATCTTTTATAGGTTTAGCCTTGTCCCCGGATAAAATAGTGACAGGGTCAAACCCGCTCCATGCAGGCACGTTTGAAATCAAGCCTGCCAGGAGGGAGCCTGCCCGCAGCAGATAACTGATAATCCCGGCGGAAAAGGTGGCCATGGTAATTGTGGTAACCTTTGTTCTCAGGGCCTGGCTTTTCAGGTCTTCTTTAAAAGAGGCGTCAAGATCCTGTCTGAGCTGGTCATAATCAATTTTTACTTCAGTTGCCTCCTGGGTATCATTATCTAAATCCATGAAATTAAACCCTTGCATGTGGGTTGAATCCATTGCATTCTCCCCGGGATCAAAATCACGGTTTGAATAGTTTGTCAGGGTTAGTTTTCTGTACATATCCCTGTCAAAATAGATAAAGGAAGGATCATCCTCTGAATTTTCAGATGTATTATCAGCCCTGTTTGTATTCCCATTGGTCAGATAAATGATCTGGTAGGTTTTTTCAGCATCCGGGTCATCCAGAAGCGATTTCTGGTCTTTATCATCAGTGGATTCAGGGAGGGGCAATTCCTCTTGAACCTCAAGGACAGAATCTTCTCCAGGTGTTTCTTCCGGGGCCGGCCCGTTATCCGGCGCCTCTATAACCGCTTCCTCGCCGCCATCCTTTTCAGGAACGGTCAAAACCGGATTTTGAGCGCTTACCGGATTTTCTACGACCGGTTCGGGTGCCGCATCTTCGATCACAGGGTCGGGTGCCTCCTCTTCAATCACAGGTTCGGGCTCCTCCTCTTCAATCACAGGTTCGGGCTCCTCCTCTTCAATCACAGGTTCGGGTGCCTCATCTGTGCCGGTGATGGTGACGGTGATCTGTTGAGTGGTGGCGTCAGTGGCCGTATAGGTGATGGTGTCGGTGACGATATCCCCGGCATTCAGATCCTGGACCTTAGTCTGGTCCAGTGTATAGTTCCATGTGCCTGAAGCGAGGACAAAACTGCCGTAACCATTATCCCCGGCTGTGG
>JAABTB010000421.1 GCA_011390085.1 Desulfobacula sp. | reverse complement strand
ATGGAAGGGATACGGGTTGATGGCTCTGCCCTGAAACAGCTTTCCGAAACCTTTGACCGGGAACTGAAAAAACTGGAACAGGAAATCTATACCCTTGCCGGTGAAGAATTCAATATCAATTCCTCCCAGCAACTGGGCGCCATCCTCTTTGAAAAGCTGAAGCTGGCCACGGGCAAAAGAACCAAGATGAAAACCGGCTATTCCACGGACGTGGAGGTTCTGACCAAACTTGCCCCCACCCATGAACTGCCTGATAAGCTCCTGCGGTACAGGACCCTGGACAAACTCAAATCCACCTATGCAGACGCATTGCAGGAGCTGGTTCACACGGACACCGGGAGGATCCATACCTCCTTTAACCAGACCATCGCGGCCACCGGCAGGCTGAGCAGCTCCAACCCCAACCTCCAGAACATTCCCATCCGGAAGGAGGAGGGTAAAAAAATCAGGCAGGCCTTTATCCCCAAAGAAGGACATATCCTGATCTCTGCGGATTATTCCCAGATCGAACTCCGGATCCTGGCCCATTGCGCCGAAGATGAAATCCTGATGGAGGCCTTTAAAAACGGGGAAGATATCCATACCCGGACGGCCCGGGAGGTTTTTCAGGTTCTGCCGGAATTTATTACCGATGACCTGAGAAGCCAGGCCAAGGCCATTAATTTCGGGATTGTTTACGGAATGAGCGGATTCAGGCTGGCCAACGATCTGAATATCAGCCGGAAAATGGCCACGGCTTATATTGACAATTATTTCAAGCGGTATGCCGGTGTGAAAAAATTCATTGACACCACCATTGAAAATACCCGGAAAACCTGTGAGACATCCACCCTTTTCGGGCGGAAACGGCGACTGGACGATATCAATTCCGCCAATGCCAATGTCCGGGGATTTGCCGAACGGGCTGCCATCAATACCCCCATCCAGGGCAGCGCCGCAGATCTGATCAAGCTGGCCATGATCAAACTGGATGAGGCCCTTCAGAAAAAACAGATGGCTTCAAAAATGCTGTTATCGGTTCACGATGAAATCATTTTTGAATGCCCCGTCGAGGAAAAAGACAGACTGATGGATCTTGCAAAGGACATCATGGAGCATGTCCATCCCCTGAAAGTCCCTTTAAAAGTGAATTTCGGCAGCGGACAAAACTGGGCCGAAGCCCATTAAGCCCTTTCCCTGATAGGGGTGAGCAAATCGGAAAGATCATTTCACAGGTGACGGAATGGAGAAAAAAGAGGTCATGATGACGAAAAGGATAGGGCTGGTTGTTAAAAATGACGAACGGGCTGAACATAAAGCCAAAGAGCTTGAAAAAAGGCTGGGAAGCCAATGCGTTGTCATTGATGTCCGGCATTCCCGGAGTTCCGACCTTCCCGAAGACCTGATGTGTCTCATTGTTCTTGGCGGAGACGGGACCTTCCTGAGCGCTGCCCGCTTCATCGAGCACCGCAGCATCCCCCTCATGGGCGTCAAATTCGGTGAAGTGGGGTTTCTTGCTGAAACCACCGAAGACAATCTTTTCACAGCCCTTGATCTGCTCCTGGAAGGAAAATATCTGATCCAGACAAGGTCGCGCCTGGATATCAAGGTGGTGCGGAACAACCACCAGATCATTGATGTGGATGTGCTGAACGATGCGGTCATTAACAAGTCCGCCTTGTCAAGGCTGGCGTCCTGCGCCGTGTATATCGACGCCGTCTATCTGACCACCTACAGGGCCGACGGCTTGATTGTCGCCACCCCCACCGGTTCAACCGCCTATTCCCTGGCCGCCGGAGGACCCGTTGTCCACCCCTCGGTTCCCTCCATTATCCTGACGCCCATCTGCCCCTTTACCCTGACCAACAGGCCCCTCATTATTCCGGATTCCGCCCTGATTGAAATCCGCCTGGAAGGCAGCCCTGAAAATATGGTCCTGACCCTAGACGGCCAGGAGGGCTTTGAAATGGATTCCGGTGACCGGATCTTTATCAAGAAAAGCCGGAATGATATCCGGATGATTTCCTTTGAAGACCAGTCCTATTTTAAAGTATTGAAAACCCGTCTAAAATGGAGCGGCGGCAGAAGCTGAGGCTTTGTTTAATAATGCCGGTCTGCATATTCGACCCAGCCCCCGGTTTGAATCAGGGCCCGGTCAAATTCTGATATCCGGAAACTTGTTGTCCGGGTCTGATGCTTTGATTGAAGGGTTATTTCAGCTTTCTCAATATTGACCGTCATCCGGGTCAGATCCTTGGAAAAAGTATTAAAAATAGTATTGATCTCGTCCTCGGGCAATTCAATGGCCGGCATCCCGCAATTGAACATATTCTGCCGGAAAATTCTGGCAAAGCTTACGGCCATAACGGCATGGATGCCGTTGACTTCCAGTGCCCAGGGGGCATGCTCCCGGGAAGAGCCGCAACCGAAATTCTCCCTTGTGACAATCATGGAAGCCGATTCAATATCCTTTTTCGGATCAAATCCGTCAAGCTTCAAATCCTCCAGCAAATGGGGTTTTAATGCGGTTTTTTCAATTTCGGTCA
>JAABTB010000420.1 GCA_011390085.1 Desulfobacula sp. | reverse complement strand
CGCCTTCCGAGCGGATCAGCTCTCCGGAAGGCGCGATGGAAATGCCGACCACCCCTTTGGTTCTCCGGTCTTCAATAAAAACGTCCGTTAATTTTTTTGTTTTCATGTCTACCTGGGATATATAGATC
This sequence comes from Desulfobacula sp., assembly GCA_011390085.1. Taxonomy (GTDB): domain Bacteria; phylum Desulfobacterota; class Desulfobacteria; order Desulfobacterales; family Desulfobacteraceae; genus Desulfobacula. The sequence continues at coordinate 2,400 of JAABTB010000420.1, read as the reverse complement.
ATTACATTTTCAAGCTCTGAATTGAACTGTCTTTCCTGAAGCGCCATATCCATATTGGATCTTGCCAGTTCCAGGGTCTTTTTTTTCAGCGAAAGCCTTCCCCAGGGGACGCCGGCAACAGTGACCATGGAGGTCAGAACCACACCGGCCAGGGAAAAAATCAATACCGGCGGCAAAAGGCTGTAAAGGGAAACACCGGCTCCCTTCAGGGCGATCAATTCATTTTCCCCGGACATGCGCATAAAGGTCAGGAGAATGGCGATCATCACGGACATGGGGATGGTAAATTCCATGAACCGGGGCAGCATATAGGCCATTAGAAGAAGAATAGATGATAAATCCGCGTTAAAATTCACCACCTTGTTCGTGATTTCAGGGATCCGGATCATGAGAAAGACAAAGGTCAGAAAGAAAAGGCTGATGATAAAGGGCGAAAGAAATTCTCTGAAAATATATCGGTTTATAATGGATAAAGGTTTCATTTCAACGGAAAATATAAGGTAGCGGGCAATTAGTCAAGCCAAGACCAAAGATTAGATTTCCATAAGGTCAATTTCATGATAATAAAAATGCATGAAATGTGTGATCATCGCCAATGGGGATCTTGAATATTCGGAAAAAATTATCGGCATTATCCGGGAGGCCGGACTGGTTGTCTGCGCCGACGGCGGCATAAGACATTTAAAAGCCCTCCGGCTTTTACCCCATATCATTATCGGTGATTTTGATTCTGCCTTGCCCGAAGACAAATTATATTTTAAAGAAAAAAAGATTAAATTCGTTTCCCATCCTTCCCGGAAAAATGAGACCGACATGGAACTCTGCGTATCATGGGCTCTTTTGAACCATGCAACGGATATCACGCTTTTGGGAGCCACCGGCACACGGCTGGATCATACCCTGGCCAATGTCTTTCTTTTGAAAAAGCTTGCCGGACGGGGCATCCCTGCAAGAATTATTGATAAACACAATACCCTTCATGTCGTGACGGACCAAATTGAATTAAAGGGCCGACGGGGTGATCTTTTATCCCTTCTCCCCATCACGGAAAGGGCCGCCGGGATAACGATCAAAGGGCTTGAATATCCATTGGTGGATGCGATTGTGGAAATGGGGTCTTCTTTAGGCATCAGCAATGTATTTAAAGAAACCACGGCTTTTGTCTCGGTCAGAGAAGGGGTCCTGATGGTGATCCAATCAAAGGACTAGGATTTTTTATCCTTTGATTTTTCTTCCCCGGGGGCAGGAGGAGGCGGCGGCGTATGTTCAATGATAAATTCTTCAGCCCTATCCATATCGGCGGCTAGGATGACATTTTCCACTGCGATTTCTTTGATCATCCCTTCCATATAGGGATTCAATAATTGAACAAGCGTCCGGCACCGGGCCGAGACATCATCAAAACTCTTGACATCCTCATACACCAGGGAGCTGAAAAAAATAATGATGCCGTCATGGACTTTCGGATGAAGGGGAGGAATTTTCTGACCCGGCATGAGCTCTTTAAAAATCATATTCATTTTCAGGCACAGATATCTGTCTTTATCGTTCGACCGGTTTTTGTTTAAATTCACAACAACCGGAGCCATAGGCATTTTAAAGGATGGAATGGATTCGGAGCCCGCGGATTTTTCCATCCAGGTCCTGTTCCATATCGTCATGGCTCCGTTTTCATCTTTAAACTGCATACGATTTTCCGTCAGTTCGACGATATCATAAACCAGGGTGCGGTTCTTCTCCCAGACATCCTCGATATCCGAGTCCATCACCGTAAGAATCATCTGCCCTTTTTCAATATGCCATGTTCCTTTGGCATTTCCCTTGGCCTTAACGACTTTGGAAGCTCCCTCGGAAATTTTTACAGAAGAATTCCATTCTCCCTTCTGGTTTATAACCAGAAGGATATAGGACTTGTTTCTAGTTTGTGTCCAGTTGCCTATTGCGAGTTCGGCCTGGGATGCTTCTTTTTCTCCGCAACTGCTGAAAAGGAGTGCACAAACAATACCTGTAAATGCAATACACAAACAAACAGAACGATTCTTCATTGTGGTTGGAAAGGGTAGGTGGGAATCCTACCCCTTCAACCTCCTCAAAAAGAAGTTAGTCTCCACAGGAGCCGCCGGAGCCGCAGCTCCCGCAACTTGATTTTCCAAGATCCATGTTGGAATCCAGATGGAATCCCATACCTGTAAAATCAATTTTAATGGTTTCCGCTTTTTCCATAAATTCTTTATCAACAACAAATTTCAGGCCTTTTACATCAAAGGTGTCATCGGTATCTTTAGGCTCATCCAGAGCCATGGCAAGGGATGGTCCTCCTCAGCCGCCTGAATTGAGAAAGATCCGAATCGGGGTGGGTGTTTTCCCCTGGCAATAGTCATCGATCTGCGTTTTTGCAGG
>JAABTB010000419.1 GCA_011390085.1 Desulfobacula sp. | reverse complement strand
TTGCTACGGTTTTGGTCCGGGTATTCCGCGCCGGGGCCAGTTTGATTCCGGCTGCACAGGCCGCCCCGCTGGCTTCCGTCACCGAAGACGGAATATCCTTGGGCCCCTGGAAGGTGCCAGAGACATATACGCCGGGCCGGGAGGTCTGCAAGGGGTTAAAGACCTGGGTCTTTACAAAATTATATTTATCCAGATCCACGCCGATGCGGTTGGCAAGGTCAACACTTTCCTTGGCCCACGGACAGGATAACCATATCAAAGACTTCCTGTTGCATCCGGCCTTCTTCATCGGCATAGTTCAGGATGAGATTGTCGGTTCCCGGCTCTTCCACCACGGAATGAATCCTGGATTTGACAAATCTTACCCCTTCCTGCTGGACAGCCCGGTTATAATATTTTTCATAATCCTTGCCAAAGGTCCTCATGTCCATATTAAAGATGGCGGCATCCAGTTCCTTTTCCGAATGCTCCTTGGCAATCATGGCATCCTTGATGGCATACATGCAGCAGACCGACGAGCAATACCCGTTGCCGCATCTATTGGTATCCCTGGACCCAATGCACTGGAGCCAGGCAATCTTCTCCGGCTCCTTCTGGTCCGAAGGCCGGACCAGGTGTCCCATGGTGGGGCCGCCGGCACTCAGGATTCTTTCAAACTCAAGGGAGGTCATGACGTTTTTCGACCGCTTGTACATATAAGTATCATCGAGCCCGGACGGATCAAAGGTGGTGGCGCCGGTGGTCATAATGACGGACCCCACGCTGAGATCCCTGACCCTGGGCTGTTCATCATGGTTCACGGCCCCGGCCAGGCAGACCTCCACGCACTGGTAGCATTCCGAGCAGATCCCGCAGGACAGGCACCGGGCCGCTTCCTGATCGATGAGGTCCTTGGCAAGGCTTAAGCTGACTTCTTTGAAATTGCCTTCCCGTTCTACGGCGCTGATTTTAGCAGGTCTGACCCGTTCAAGCCGGGGGACATTATTGATCTCGGGTTTTTCATAGTCCCAGGTCTTTTCCCGGTCTTCTTTTAAATCCAGGCCGTTGATGAACCGGTGCATGCTCTCGGCTGCGGTCTTGCCCGAAGCCACGGCATCTACCACGGATTTGGGGCCGTAATAGGCGTCACCTCCGGCAAAGACCCAGTCAATGGGGGTCTGGAGGGTGACGGGGTCGGCTTGAAGGCCGCCGGGCCGGGTCAGGGAGATGCCTTCTTTTTCGGCAAATCCGGTCTGGCCTGTCTGGCCGATGGCCACGATGACGGTATCGGTTTCAAACAGGGTGAGTTTGCAGTCGTCATACTGGGGGCTGAACCGGCCGTTTTCATCAAATACGGTGGTGCATTCTTTGAACTCGACTTCAGAGACCTTGCCCTTATCCCCGATGAATCTCAAGGGTCCCAGGCTGTTGACGATTTTGACCCCTTCTTCCAGGGCTTCTTCGATTTCATAATCCCAGGCCGGCATTTCATCCCGTTTCTCAAGGCAGACCATGGTCACATCTTTGGCGCCCAGGCGCCGGGCCGTCAGGGCCACGTCCACGGCCACGTTGCCGCCGCCGATGACCATAACCTTGCCGGAGAGCTTTGCCGCCGTTCCCAGGGCCGAGTCCCTCAAAAAGTCCACGCCCTTGATCACGCCGTCAAGGTCTTCGCCCTTGACCCCGAGGCCCCGGGACCCGTGGAGGCCCGTGGCCATGAAGAGCGCCTTGTAACCGTTTTTTTGCAAACTTTCCAGGGTGATGTCTTTGCCGAATTCAACCGAAGTTTTGATTTCCACGCCGAGTTTTTCAATGACGTCGATCTCTTTTTGCAGTTCCGCCTTGGGAAGCCGGTATTCTGGGATGCCCACAGCCATCATGCCGCCCTTGACCGGCAGTTTTTCAAAGATGGTGACCCCGTAGCCCTTTTGGGCCAGGTAATAGGCGCAGGTGAGACCGGCCGGGCCTGACCCCACAATGGCGATTTTCTCGGCTCTTTTTTCCGAGATTTCAGGAATATAGGGGCTGCCTTCAAAATCCAGTTCCGAGAGATACCGGTGAAGGTACTGGATGGCCAAAGGCTGGTCCGCATCCCCCCGGGTGCAGACCGATTCGCAGGGGTGGTGGCAGACCCGTCCGCAGGAGCCGGGAAAGGGGTGTTCCTGTTTGAAGAGCTTTAAGGCTTCCGCGTATTTGCCCTTCTGCATCAGGGCGATGAAGCCTTGAATGCTGACATGGGCCGGGCAGGTGGCCTTGCAGGGGGCGGTACCGCGTTTGGAAATCCCGTATCCGCCCGGAATGGCTTGTTCGTATTGCTTGAAGATCGCTTTCCGGTTGGCCAGCGCCTGGTTGTGTTCACTGGGGGTCTCCACAGGACAGACCTTGGTGCATTCCCCGCAGGAGGTGCATTTCAACAGATCCACAAATCTGGGGTTTTCCCTGACCTTGGCCGTAAAATTGCCTTCTTCCCCATCAAGTTCAAGAAGCTCTGTATTTGTCAACAATTCGATGTTCAGATGCCGGCCGACCTCGACCAGTTTGGGTGAGATG
>JAABTB010000418.1 GCA_011390085.1 Desulfobacula sp. | reverse complement strand
TCTTATTATCCAGGGATGAAAGGGTTAAGGGCTTTAAGAGATATCCGTCAATTTCCGTTTCAGCCACTTCGGAAACGATATCCCGCTCGGCTTCAGCCGTCACCATAATCACGGGCAGATCTCTGAGCGCCTTGTCATTCCGGATGGTCTCAAGCATCTCAATTCCGTTCATAACAGGCATATTCCAATCTATGATAGCAATATCACATCTTGCACTATGAAGAATTTCAAGCCCCTCTTTTCCATTTTCCGCAAACCTTAAAGTCTTCCCGATTTTTAAATTCTGCAGCATTTTTCTCATGGTGAGCCGCATGCTTTTCATATCATCGACAACCAGGATGGACATGGTTTCAGGATTTATCATAATTTGCTTCCTTCATAAACCGTTGGTATTCATTCATTATTATTTTATGCTGCTCAATAAACGCTTCCGGATTGCCTTTCTTTACCTGAATTTCCAATTCCAGGGCCGCTTTTCTCAACGCGTCTGCATTCACATTGCCGGCAGTGCCTTTTAAAGCATGGGCAATGGATTCGATATCTTCCATATCTTGTTTATCAATGGCCTCTTTGATTTTTTCCAAAAATTCAGGTGCTTCCTGAAAAAAGGAGTCCAATATAACTGTAATAATTTCTTCGTCCCCCCCAAACCTTTCCCGGAGCTTTTCCCTATTAAAACACAGGTCGGGTTTAAGGTTTAAATCCCCTTCTCCCGGCATTCTCTGTTCATCTGCCGCTTTATACAGACTTTTCGGATCATCATGGTCTTCAGGATACCCGCTCTTATCATCTTTGATATCCGACAGATTTAAGCTGATCTTCCGGGCCAGGAGTTCAGGGTCAACCGGTTTGGGCATAAAATCATCCATCCCTGCTTCAAAACATTTCTGCCTGTCACTGTCAAAGGCATTCCCTGTCATGGCAATGATGCGGACAGGGTTCAGGTTATGAATTTTTTCGTGCTCCCTGATCCTTTGGGTTGCTTCAAATCCATCCATCTCCGGCATCCGGCAATCCATCAGGATCAGATCATAATGATTTTTCTGATATTTCTCAAGAGCTTCAAGCCCATTTTTTGCTTCATCGGTCTTATATCCCTGTTTTCCGATTAAGGCCTTGGCGGTTAATCGATTGGTTTCCATATCCTCAGCAATCAGTATCCGCCTAACATGCTTCTTTGTTTCAATAATACTGTAACTGGTGATAATAGGAAGCACCGGGGTCATACTATCAGAGGGCCTTGACAATACTACTTTTATGCAATCCTGGAAAAGCTCTTTTTCAATGGGTTTGCCGAGAAAGGCGGAAAATCCGATTTCTTCAAACCGCCTGGCATCTCCTTGATGGCCTATGGAGGTCAAGAGAATAAGCCTGGTTTGTTTTAACCCTTGGTCCTGTTTTATTTTCCGCCCCAGATTCTCAGCAAGGGTATTGGATTCTTGAACTTCCATGATAACCAGGGAAAAGGGCCGGTTTTCTTCAAAGGACAGAGTCAGCACTTCCATTGCCTGTGTTTCATTCAAGGCCTGATCATAATCAATCTTAAGCTCATTCAGATGGTTTTTAAGCGTTTTCCCCAGATCTGTTCCGTCCGTAACCACCAATACCCTTATCCCTTCCCGGCTTTGAATTGGAAAGGAAAAATTTTCTTTTTTTTCTCCCTGCTTTTTCAACGGCAGGGTAAACCAAAAGGTGGAACCCACCATTTCAATGCTTTCAATCCCGACCCGCCCATTCATTTTTTCAATAAAAAGTTTGGAAATGGCAAGTCCCAGTCCCGTGCCCCCATATTTTTTGGTAATGGACATATCCGCTTGAGTGAAAGATTCAAAAAGGGAAGATATCTTGTCCGCTTTAATACCGATGCCGGTGTCTTCCACACGGAAGTGAAGGGCTGCAAAAGAAGGATCGTCGGATTCTAAGGTAATGGTAAGGGATACGTGGCCCTGGTCCGTGAATTTGACGGCATTCCCTGCGAGGTTGTTAATCACCTGCCGAATCCGGCCGATATCTCCCTGCAAAAGGCAAGGGACATTCGGATCAATGGAATATAAAAAATCAATCCCTTTCTGTCTTGCTTGAAGTTCCGGCAGGGCGATAATATCTTTTATGGCAATCTCCAGATCAAAATCCCGGATATCCAGTTCAAGTTTGCCCGCCTGAATTTTTGACAAATCAAGGATATCGTTAACGATTGTCAATAAAGCCCTGGAACTGTTATAAACAATTTGAGAATATTTTTTCTGATCCTCGTTCAGATCGGAGTCTAAAAGGACATGCATCATTCCGATAATACCGTTCATGGGATTTCTGATCTCATGGCTCACATTCGCCAAAAAATCATCCTTAATTTTCATGGCCTTTTTTGCATTTTCTTCTATTTGACGCCTTTCCCCCCGGGACTGAATCAGAACCCTCTGAATCCGGTCCTTCTCTGACATAAAGGCCAGGATGGATGCACTGAAAAAAACAAACAGGGCAAAAAAATGAACTAATCTGAAATAGCTTAAATTCACAATTTCTTCAGGCATG
>JAABTB010000417.1 GCA_011390085.1 Desulfobacula sp. | reverse complement strand
AATAAACCCGTGTGCTTGTAAATCTTTTTTTGTGTAAATCCGCGAGGGGAGGGATCATTCTGATCCGGCTCGTTTTTAAAAGGTTGACACTTTGATCCGGCTTTGATATTTTTTGATGTCCATTTGAGCCGGGAAGGGTATTATGATTAATATCTTAATAAAGTGAGGATGTTATGACGGATTGGGATAATGACGGGGCCAATGGTGATGCGTCCGGAGAAGAGATGATCGAATTGACGGATATTGTTATGGATGAGCCGGATTTCCTTGCTGAAGACCAGATCATCGAATTGACCGACATTGTTAAAAATGAAGGCATGGATTTCAATCCGGAGGTTCCTTCGTCCTTTGCCCTGACTTCGGAACAACTGGAAGCAGCGCTGGAAAAAGTGATTGAAAAACAATTTGCCGATAAAATTCAGACCATCCTTTTCCAGGTCGTGGAAAGAGTCATTGAACGAGAAATCACAGGAATAAGGGAAAGTCTGCAAAAAGATCTCGATCAGATAGAAAATGCCTGAGATTAAACACCAACAGGTCAATAAAGGAATGGGGATTCAAAGATCCCCTTTTTCATTAATATGGGTTTAGGAGTTGCGTAATGGGTACTGATTCTCTTGATAAAGGATATGATCCGGTAGATATTGAAAAAAAATGGTATCAATACTGGCTTGATAAGGGGTTTTTCAAAGCAGCGGACAAGAGTGACAAGATCCCGTTTTCCATTGTCATTCCGCCGCCCAATGTCACGGGTGTGCTGCATATGGGACATGCCTTGAATAATGTCATCCAGGATATCATGTGCCGGTATCATCGGCTTTTAGGCCATAATGTCCTGTGGATGCCGGGAACGGATCATGCCGGGATCGCCACCCAGAACGTGGTGGAAAGGCATCTGGCGGAAAAAGGCCAGACAAGGGACCAGCTCGGCCGGGAAGAATTCATCAATGAGGTCTGGAAATGGCGTGAAAAATCAGGAGGGGCCATCATCCATCAGCTTAAACGGCTGGGAGCGTCCTGTGACTGGGACCGCGAGCGGTTTACCATGGACGAAGGCCTTTCCGATGCGGTCCGGAAAGTATTTGTCAGGTTGTATAAGGAAGGATTGATCTACGAGGGCCAGTATATCATCAACTGGTGCCCCCGCTGTAAAACCGCCCTGGCCGATCTGGAAGTCGAGTATGAGGAAAAAGACGCCTACCTGTATTATATACGATACCCTTTTGCGAATAAAAAGCAGGGTCTCACCGTGGCCACCACCCGCCCTGAAACTATGTTCGGGGATGTGGCCGTTGCCGTGAATCCCAATGACGAGAGGTTTAAAGATCTTTCAGAGACCCTGGTGATGCTGCCGCTGACGGACCGGCTCATTCCCATTATCCGGGATGAGTACGTGGATACCGGGTTCGGCACCGGGGTGTTAAAGGTCACGCCGGCCCATGACCCCAATGATTTCACGCTGGGGGAAAAACACAGGCTGGAGCGGCTCAAGGTCATTGATGACGACGGCATCATGCTGGAAGGGGCCGGAGAATATAAGGGCCTGGACCGGTTTGCATGCCGGGAAGAGGCGGTAAAAGCCCTTAAGGAACAGGGCCTTCTGGTCAGGCAGGAGCCATTAAAACACAGTGTCGGGAATTGTTACCGTTGCCGGACCGTTGTGGAGCCCTCTCTTTCCAAGCAATGGTTTGTCAAGGTGGGGCCGCTGGCTGAAAAGGCGTCCGAGGCGGTTCGCAACGGAAGAACCCGGATTATTCCGGATAACTGGTCCAAGACCTATTTTGACTGGATGGACAATATCCGGGACTGGTGTATCTCAAGGCAGATCTGGTGGGGACACAGGATACCGGTCTGGAAATGTCCGGACTGCAAGGCCGTGATTGTTGAAGAAACCGATCCCTCAGCCTGCCCGTCCTGCGGGTCTGTTCATATCCTTCAGGAAACCGATGTCCTGGATACCTGGTTCTCCAGCGCGCTCTGGCCTTTTTCCACCATGGGTTGGCCCGAGAACACGGATCTTTTGAAAACCTTTTATCCGACCCATGTTCTCGTGACCGGGTTTGATATTCTTTTTTTCTGGGTGGCCAGAATGATGATGATGGGCATTCATTTCATGGAAGAAGTGCCTTTTAATGATGTCTATATCCATGCCCTGGTCAGGGATGAACACGGTAAAAAGATGAGCAAATCCAAGGGCAATGTCATTGATCCCTTAAAGGTCATTGATGAATACGGGGCAGACGCTTTCAGGTTTACCCTGGCCGCCTTTGCCGCTCAGGGACGGGATGTCCGGATGTCTGAATCAAGGGTGGAAGGATACCGTCATTTTGTCAACAAACTCTGGAATGCATCCCGTTTTACCCTCATGCATGTAACGCAAAAAGATACGAAAATCAATTCTGCCAAACTTGGATTGGCTGAAAAATGGATTCTTTCACGATGTGCAAAAACCTCCCTCAGCGTCAAGGAGGGCATTGAAACATACCGGTTTAATGAAGCCGCTTCCGCCATCTATCAGTTTGTCTGGCATGAA
>JAABTB010000416.1 GCA_011390085.1 Desulfobacula sp. | reverse complement strand
GCCAGAACCGGGTATACGGGCGAGCCTTTGGGATTTGAACTTTTTATTGAGAATAAACATGCCGTGGCCATGTGGACCCTTTTGATGGAAAAAGGAGCCAAGCCCATCGGTCTCGGTGCCCGGGATACGTTAAGACTGGAAGCCTGTCTTCCCCTCTACGGCCATGAACTGGGAATCGACCATGACGGACGGGAGATCCCCTTGTTTGCCTCCAAATTATCCCGGTTTGCCGTGAGTTTTTCTCCCCTGAAGGGCGATTTTATCGGGAAAAAAGCTCTTTCTCTTCAGCACCAGGCCTTGAAAAACATCATGAACCGGGACTTTGACCCTATCGCCCCCCTGCCGCGGATGATCGCGGCCCTGGCCGTCACCGGAAAGGGCATTGCAAGGGAGGGCTATCCCGTGTTTTTAAAGGACAGGCAGGTGGGCCATATCACCTCGGGCACCATGATCCCCTTCCAGGAACCCGAGGGCAGCGGCCTGGATTCCGCCTTTAAGCAGGAGCCCAGGAAACGGGCCGTGGCCATGGCCCTCATTGACAGCAGCATCGGCGAGGGGGAGACCCTTGAGATCGAAATCCGGAAGAAACGCTGCGAGGCCGTTGTGGTGCCCTATCACATGAGTTCCGAAGCCCCGCCCTTTGTCCGGTCCATCCCCCTGGATCAGTTGCGGATGAAAACACCGGCCAAGGAAGAGGGCGCCTATCCCGGCCTTGCCCGGCAGCTTTTGTCCAAGGCGGTCCGCAACCATACCTGGCGTCAGAAAGAATGCATCAACCTCATCCCGTCGGAAATGAGCCAGTCCTATCTGTCACGGCTTTTGTCCATCAGCGACCCGGTGAACCGGTATGCCGAGCATAAGGAGGTCAAGGCCTTTTCCGGGGAAGATGTTTTTTATTACCAGGGCACGGAATTCATCAACGAGGTGGAGCGCCTTTTAAACCGGGAACTCCAGACCTATTTCAACTGCCGGAATATTGAGTCCAGGGTCATCTCCGGCCAGATGGCCAACGCCGCCTTCTTCAGCGCCCTGGTGGATTTTCTGAATCGGACGGACAGGAAAAGCGAACAGAGACGAATCCGCAACATCATGAACAACCACATCATCAAGGGCGGTCATTTAAGCGCCCAGCCCATGGGGGCTTTGCGGGATTTTGTGGCCAGGGACCCCAAAACCGAGAAGGCTGCGGTGGTCAATTTCCCCGTTGAAAGAGACAACCCTTATAAGATCGATATCAAAGCCTGCGAGGCCCTGATCAAAGAACACCAGCCCGAACTGGTCATTTTAGGCAAAAGCATGATCATCCACAAAGAACCGGTAACGGAAATCCGGAAGCTGGTGGATGAATTTGCGCCCGACTGCCTTGTCATGTATGATATGGCCCATGTCCTCGGGCTTTATGGCCCCCATTTCCAGGAACCGTTAAAGGAAGGTGCCCATATTGTTACCGGCTCCACCCATAAGACCTATTTCGGTACCCAGCGGGGGGTCATCGCCTCGGATTTCAGCGAGGACGACCTGGAATACGGCCTCTGGGAAGCAGTCCAGCGAAGGACCTTCCCCGGAAGCGTGAGCAACCACCACCTGGGCACCCTGACCGGGCTTTTATTGGCCGCCTATGAAATGAATCATTTCAAGGCCGATTACCAGAAAGCCGTTATCTCCAATGCCAAGGCCTTTGCCAAGGCTTTGAAGGAAAACGGCCTGGATGTGGCCGGCGACCCCGCCGTTTCCTATACCGAAACCCACCAGGTGATTTTGAATGTGGGCTACGGGAAAGGGGCCAGGATCGCTCGGGAACTTGAAGACAACCATATCATCGTCAATTACCAGGCCACGCCGATGGAGGAAGGTTTTACAGCCTCCGGGGCTCTCCGCATGGGCGTATCGGAAATGACCCGGTTCGGCATGGGAGAAAAGGATTTCAACACCCTGGCCGCTTTGATGGGAGACCTCCTCAAAAACGGCAGGGCCGTCAAAGATGAAATCATAAAATTCCGGCAGAATTTTACGGACATGCAATTCTGTTTCAAGGAAAGCGAATTTGCCGATGTAGCGGGTTCTTTGCTCGATTCCATAAAATAAACAAGGCCCTGTATCGGCTCGCCTTAAAAACGAGCCGATACGGCATGGCAAATCTCAACGGCCAGGGCAAAAATAATATCCAGGGGCAGGTGCCGTTCTATGGTCCGGTCAAACAGCAGTTTGGTTTCAGGGGGAAACTCCTCATCCCCCTGCCAGTAGACCACGGCCACCGGCACCGCAGGAGTGATCTGGAATAAAAAGGCGGCATCCCCGAGGGCCAGGGGAAGGCCTCCCAGTTTTTCGCAGGCCTGCCTGAAGGCCGTGATATCATTTTCAAACCGTTTGCTGATCCAATCCGTAGGCAGGGTATGGGGTCCCCTGAAAAAAGCGGCCCCTCCTTTGATGTCTTTCTCAGATACCCATTTCCCCTCAAGGGGAAGGGGTTTTGATCTCATCAAAAAATACAGAATAAATAAATACAGGTAATCGTGAAAGGTTTTAAGGCCAGGCCCTTCGGG
>JAABTB010000415.1 GCA_011390085.1 Desulfobacula sp. | reverse complement strand
CTTTTTCCCTCTTTTCAGGCAGCCGTTGCCGTAAACCCTGCATTTGTCCTTCAGGACTTTTCCGGCCGCGGCTGCCTGGTCCCGGGTCAGCGTACCGGATTCAATGAGGGCCGACAAAGACCGGATTCTGAATTTATCCTGGGAATGGAATCCGGAGAGCTGGTCCGGATGCCCTCCCCTTTTGATGGTATAGGGCTTATCGATAAGAAAGACCGGCAGGACGGCGCCGACCCTGAGCCAGAGGTCATAATCTTCACAGACCGTGAAGTCTTCGTTAAAATATCCGATCCGGTCAAACAGATCTTTTTTCATCATCACGGCGGACGGGCTTACGAGGCATAAATGAAGGCAGGCTTCAAATATCATGCCCGAGGGTTTTTGGTGACGTTTTTTCGGATTGACCCGTTTCCCGTTCCTGATCCAGATTTCCTCTGTCTGGCAGATCATGGCCTCGGGACGGGCTTTGAAAAATTCCACCTGGCAGGATATCTTTCGCTTATCCCAGGCGTCGTCCGAATCCAGAAGCGCAATCAATGATCCCCTGCTCTTCCGGATGCCTGCATTCCGGGCCGCGCTGACTCCCCGGTTGACCTGGGTCAATACCCTTATCCGATCCCCGTAGGTTGCCAGCAGATCCTGGGTCGTATCCGTGGAGCCGTCGTCAATGACGATCAGTTCAATATGGGCATAATCCTGGTCAAGAACCGAATCGACAGCCTCCTTCAAGGTCCAGGCCCGGTTATAGGTGGGCAGAATCACACTGACCAGGGCGGACACCCCGTTGATCTCTTTATTGCCCAATTCTATTTCCCGCCCTCACCCGGCCTGCCTGACCCGGTACCAATACTGATATTCTTCCTGAAATCCCAGGCCGGCATATAATTGCCGGGCCGGCTCATTCTCCACCGTCACCTGAAGATAGGCCGTCCTGGCGCCCTCCTGCTTTCCCCAGGATAGAAGGGCTTCGATAACGGCCTTGCCGCATCCCTGACGCCGCTGCAACGGATTCACCACCATATCAAATATCCCCAGGAACCGGTCCTGTTTGACGCCGAGACCGCAGGCCGCCACTTGCCCTTCACGGCGGAGAACGGCCAGACGCTTGTCCTGAAACTGCAATGCCAGCAATTGACCAACGGTATCATGATGTTCCGGCGCAACACCATTCATCACGCAATAGGCCCCATGCCAGTCCGCAGCAAAATCGCCGTACAATTCCACGCCCTTTTCCCTGTCCCGGGGCCACTGCTCCAGAGGCAATACCTGAACACCGGTGCGGCCCTCCCGCCCATAACCGGACCCGGCCAGCACAGCATCCAGCTCCGACGGCAGACTCGCCGGAGTGATCTTGAAAACACTTTTCAATCCCCTTGCAAAATAAAGCCGTTCACAGGCCTCGATCTTTCGTTTCAAAGGCTGGGTGGAAGGATACAGAGGATTGACGGAATTGGCCCGCTTGGTATAGCCGTTTGCAAACCGGACCACCCAGCCGTCCATGAGAACGGTCTGGAGTGCAGGCCAGGCATTGAGCGTGATTTCTTCCAGTAAACGGATATCTTCCTTGGCCATTCTCAGCTCCTTATCCCAAATTTATCCCAAAACTGATCTAAGATAGTTCAAATTTATAAAACCGGGTGTCCACTTTCACGGCAGGAAAGGCGCCGGGCAAATTGTGGGGATTTTCGATAAAAGCGGATGCACCCGAGGACTCCAATTCATCCCGGGTTCCATACCCCCACAGAACGCCCAAACCGCATACCCCGTTCTCCCCGGCGCCGATCATATCATATTTGCGGTCCCCGATCATTACTGTTTCACGCACGGTAATGGATTCTCTTTCAAGGATATGGGATATGAGGCCCGTCTTATCGTTCCGGGTGCCGTCCAACTCGGCACCATAGATCCTTGTGAAATACCGGGCCAGACCGAAATGAGTGATAATCCGCTCCGCGTAAACCCCAGGCTTGGATGTGGCCAGATAGAGTCTGTGGCCCATGGTCTGCAAAGCGCCCAGAGCCTCGGGAATTCCGTCATAGACTTTATTCTCAAACAAGCCCACGGTGCCGAACCGTTCCCGGTAAAACCCCAGGGCTTTTTCAATCAGCTCCGGGTCATCACAGGCCAGAAGCTTTGCAAAACTGCTCCGCAAAGGGGGACCGATACACCAGCCTAATTCCTTTCCGGGCGGTGACGGTCGTCCCATTTTCTCCAAAGCATAGGCAATGCAGGTGGTAATCCCCTGAAAGGGGTTGGTCAGGGTGCCGTCCAGATCAAATAACAGGTTCATGTTTTTCTCTTGTCAGTCCATTCAACGGTTCCGGTTAAAATCCAAAATAGGTTGCCTCATATCTTAAAAAATAAATAGGGGAAAATCAATCCACGGAATCTCTGATTTTTTTTGAGGGGAGGCAAAAGACTATTTTCAAGCCGGAAAATATGAAAAGGCCCAACCATTCTACTTTTCCGTAACCTGCTTTTTTGCTTGCTTTTTTATATGAAATAAAAAACAATGAGGGGGCATTCTTTTGAATGCGGGTTATCCTTGA
>JAABTB010000414.1 GCA_011390085.1 Desulfobacula sp. | reverse complement strand
CTTCCGATCTCATGGCAAATTCATCCAGGTTGGTCTTGCCAAGGATAACGGCACCCTCCCCTTTTAATTTTGAAACCACGGTTCCATCGTACTGAGGTATAAAATTTTCAAGGATCCGGGAACCGCAGGTGGTTTTTATCCCCTGGGTGCACAAAATATCTTTCAGGGCCAGAGGAATGCCCGTCAATGCAGATCCCCTGCCGGCGGCAAGGTCCTGATCCGCTTTTTCGGCCTGGGCCAGGGCCTGTTCCCGATCCAGGGTTATAAAAGCCTCGATCCCTTCCTCATATTTTTCAATCCGGTCGAAAAGGGCCGAAGTCAATTCAACCGAAGAGATTTCATGACGGGCAAGCTTCTCTCTAGCGCTCCCAATTGTCAGTTCGTGATATTCCATTGATTCATATCCTATTTTTTAGAGGGTCCCCTTATTTCACGACTCGCGGCACCACATAAAAATCTTCATCCCTGTCCGGAGCATTGGCCAGGGTAATGGAAGGTCCCGGCGAAGCTTCAGGCATATCCTCCCGGAGCACATTGTCTGTCGTTGCCGCTCCTGAAGAAAACCCTACCCCGTCCACATCGGCATATTTCAATTTATCAATATACTGAAGGATATTTCCCAACTGCTCCACCATTTTTTCCTTCCGGGAATCTTCAATTTCCAGCCGAGCAAGATGAGCTATCTTTTCAACTTCATTCTTGGATATCTTCATCGGTCTCCCTTTTCATTATCATTGCATCAATGCCTGCCTTATCCAGCCTGGCCTTGAATTCCTTTGCCCCATCATAGGTTTCAAAGGGACCCATCCGGACCCTGTACCAGGTGGTACCTTCATTTTCCCCTTTTATCCGGTAGGTGGAAAATCCTTTTTCCTCCAGCGCCGCCATTTTGGAAACTGCTTCCTGGAAGCTCTTATAAGCCGCTATCTGAATCGTATAGGCGCCTTTGGCGGTTGTTAGGTTTTCGGCAACGGTTTCAACGGGTTTTTCCACCCCGGTTTCTTTTTCCGGGTCCGTTATGGACGGCTTTTCAGGGGGCTTGGCCGCTTCCCGGGCAATTTCCTTTACAGGCTCTTTTTTGGCGATCCTGGCAGGGTCCTTAACCAATATTTTTTTAATGACCTTTACAGGTTCTTTAACCGGTTCCTTTTTGACTTCCTTTGGCGGTTCTTCAACGGATTCTTTGGGTGTTTCTTTGGCAAGCTCTTTTTTGGCTTCCTTTACAGGCGCTTTAACCGGTTCCTTGGGGGGTTCAATTTCAGGCTTTCGTTCAGGGATATCGGCTGAAATTTGATCGTTCGGCGTGAACCTTTCTTGAGTGGTTGGATGGTCAAGGTCCTCATAAAATTTAAGGTCAATTTTTTTTTCAGTCTCATTTTTGGGCTCAGGAATATTGGCCATCTTTTCAAGTTTTTTTGAGAATTCCCGGGTATCAAAATTCACAGGAGAAGTCCCCCGGCCCACCATAATACCCAGAAAAAACATCCATCCGGCAATACATGCATAGATGAGATATTTTTGAATCCCTTTAAAGGCAGGCATAGCTACATTCTTTCCGGTGCTGAAACCCCAAGAAGCGACAAGCCGTTTCGAATCACCTTCTTCACGCTGAGAACAAGGCTTAAACGGGCCAAAGTCTGATCCCTGTCATCGGTGATGACCTTGTGCCGGTTATAATATCCGTGAAAGGCGGCGGCAAGATTCATCAGATAGCTAAAAATCACATGGGGATGCAATTCTAAAGCGCTTTTCTCCACATTTTCCCTGAATGTATGCAAAATTTTCAAAAGGCTGATTTCTTCTTCTGCATTCAATAAATTCAAATATCTGCCTTTTTTGAAATCAATATCCTGAATGAGGTTCTCCTGTTTTGCTTTTAAAAGGATACCGGTGATTCGTGCGTGGACATATTGGACATAATAGACCGGATTTTCGGAATTCTTCTGCTTGGCCAGTTCAAGATCAAAATCCAGCCCCGAATCATAGCTGCGGCTTAAAAACATGAATCTGGCTGCATCTTTTCCCACTTCATCGACAATTTCTTTTAAGGTAACAAATTCGCCTGCCCGGGTGGACATCTGAAAGGGTTGCCCTCCCCTGAGAAGGTTCACGAGCTGAACCAGGATCACCTGGAATTGTTCGCTTTTTCGCCCCGAAGCCTCAACAACGGCATTTATCCTTTTAATATACCCGTGATGATCTGCTCCCCAGACATCAATGACCCTTTGGAATCCGCGCTCAAACTTTTCCATGTGATAGGCGATATCAGAAGCAAAATATGTTGCCAGCCCATTATTGCGGACCACCACCCTGTTTTTCTCATCACCGAAATCCGTGGTTTTGAACCAGAGCGCCCCGTCTTCTTCATAAATCATGGCCTTTGCTTTGAAATCCTCAATAACCTTTTGCACCCTTCCCGAATCATAGAGGCTTTGCTCGCTGAACCATTGATCAAAGCCGACACCAAAATCCGTCAAATCTTCTCTAATACCCTGAAGAATGATCTTGGCTGCAAATTTTGCACAAACCTCAACGGCCTCTTTTTCATC
>JAABTB010000413.1 GCA_011390085.1 Desulfobacula sp. | reverse complement strand
AGCAGGGAAAATTCCAGAAATAATCTTAACAACAAACCATGTGAAGCAGAGAATCCATTTAGACCACACAATATAGCCTCAAGAATCAAATACTTGGCCTCATAATAAAAATACCATTGTCTAAAAATAATATTTGAATCGCCGCCGTCATAAAATGTAGCAGAGAAGGTGTCTTGTATATTTAAGTTCGAGAGTAATTTCCATTTAAATCAACCCAATGGTTATTAAATAGTTCTCTATTTTCAAGTACAGACAGGCTTTTTTTTGCAACACTCGATAGGTTAGACTCATCTAAAGATAAAATTGTTTCAAGACTACCAGGATCTTTAAGACAGGATGGATCCTTGATGTATATATAGCAGGAAGCAATAGCTCTTGGTGACAATGTTTTGTTTCTCAGATCGTCTAAGAATTTGGTTTCTATTCTGTCAGTTTCAGGCATTTAGTGGAGACAATAATTAACCGGTTAACCGTATATCACCTATATATTTTATTCAAAATTTTCTGACCGTATATCCTTAACAAGCAAAGGATATTGGCTTTATTCCCTTTCCGGAATTCAAGGATGCCACGCGGTATAATTCCCGGAACAGGGAAACGGCACAGACCAATTCATATAACAGGCTATGGGGGAACACAATAGGTAATTTTTTGTCGTGGTCACGGCAGGGCCTTTGATATTTTCAGGCCTTGGCAGCCTGTTCTTCGGAAGATATTTGACTTTTTCTCGGGGCTGTGTATCATCATTTATAATCGATAATTTTTATTGGAGGAAAAAGATGAAATCAAAACTATCCATTTTGTTCATGATGCTGTCCATCTGGGTTTTGTCGGCTGGCGCGGGCCTTGCCTATACGCCGGAAGGAAAGCTTGAGGTTCTGGTGCCGGGGCGTGACGCCAGAATCACATTTCAGGAGATTGATGACAACAAAGTTCTGGCTTCGGTCCTGGATGCCCGGGAGAACCCGGTCAAGGATTTGATGACGGAAGATTTTAAAGTGATCAAGGGCGGCATAGATGCCATCGTCACCAATGCCGAAATCCTGAAAAGCAGGAAAGACGTTCCCATTAATTATGTCCTCATGGTGGACAATTCCTATTCCATGAAGGAACGCAAAGCTGTGGAGCCTCTTCTGGCGGCCTTGGATGAGTTCTTAAAAATTGTCCGGCCCATTGATGAGGTCCAGGTGGTGGTGTTTGACAATACACAGAATTTTCAGGTGGATGGCCATAATTTAAGGCTTGCGACCTTTAAATCGGACAATATTAAGGGGCTGCAAAGCTTTTTCCAGAGAAGTTTTAAAGAAGGAATGAGCGGCCAGACCTATTTATATGAAGGTATCCTGGGCGGGTTGGACCTGGTTTCAAAACTGCCTGAAAAAAATAATAAATTCCTGGTGGTTTTTTCAGATGGGGAAGACCTGAACAGCGATATCAAAAAAGAGATCATCGCTCCAAAAGCAAAGGGGTTAAAGAATTTCAAGGCCTTCAGCATTGATTTTATGCCCACCGAGGAAAAAGACGCCTTTTTAAACTCCTTTGCTGAAGCCGCCGGGGGAAAATGCTGGAAAGCCACGTCAGCCGCAAATCTGCTCCCCATCTTTCAAGAGGTTTCCACGACCCTGCTCTACCAGTATGTGGTTGAATATACCTTTGTGAATCCGCCCCAGGGTTCCCTGGGAGTTTATCCGTCCGATGTGACCATTGAGGAACTGACCATCATCGACAGTTCGCCCCTGCTCAATTATATTTTCTTTGAGGCAGGCCAGAGCACCATTCCGGAGCATTACCGTTTATTAAAGACCCAGGCCGAGGCAGGGGAATTTGATGAAAAGATGCTGCGGGATACCATGACAAAATATTACGATGTATTGAATATCATCGGAAAAAGGCTTGTTGAAAATCCCGAAGCCAATGTCGAACTGGTGGGATGCATCAGTGACAAGGGCGAAGAAAAGAATAACCTGACCCTTTCCCGGGCAAGGGCGGAAAGCGTAAAATCCTATCTCCAGTATATATGGAATATTGATCCGGGCAGGCTCATCGTCACGGCCCGAAAATTACCTGAAATCCCCAGCACCAGCAGGGTTCAAGAAGGAATCGTTGAAAACCAGCGGGTCGAGATCCGTTCCGATTCGCCTGCGATCCTGGATTCCATAAAAAGCACCTATACTTTTGAAGTGGCCGATTCCAACGAGATTACGATCCAGCCGAATATCAAGCCGGGATATGATTTAAAAGAGTGGAAGATTGAGATCAAGGGGGACGAAACCCTTTTAAAATCCATCGAAGGCCAGGGAAATACGATCCCGGATGCGACCTTCAACCTTGTGGAATACGGGCTCAGTAAAATAGGCGCCTTTAAAACCCTTTCCACCAGCGCCACCCTGACCGATATTACAGGCCAGACCTTTGAAACAGATGTCTTCAAGACGAATGTCAAATATATCACAAGGGTGGAAAGCAAGGCGCAGAAGCTTGAATACAAGGTGGTGGAAAAATACGCCTTAATCCTGTTTGATTTTGACAGTTCCGACATCAAGGAAAGGA
>JAABTB010000043.1 GCA_011390085.1 Desulfobacula sp. | reverse complement strand
CGGAACCGGATTCCCACTGTGCCCGATGCCTGCTTTCTGTGTCAGATAATCAGCAAGATTGATAATCAAGGACAGGTGCCGGAATTTAATCGGAGCAGATTCTGGATTGTGATGAAACCGGCAGGGGAACAATATGGATTGGGGAAAATTCCACCGCTTCATTAAAAGGGCGGACAAGAGTGCGTGATCTATTTCGAAAAGGGCATTTTCGGCAAAATACAATGGTTTTTTGTTTTCCATGGCAAACTGCCGGACCTTTTTGTATTCATCCTTGAAATAGATTGAAAAAATAACCTTACCCATATCATGGAGAAGGGCAGGGATAAAAATTTTATTGGCAATCCCTGGATTTGTCCTTTTGGCAAGGTCTTTGGCAA
Source organism: Desulfobacula sp. (assembly GCA_011390085.1). GTDB lineage: Bacteria > Desulfobacterota > Desulfobacteria > Desulfobacterales > Desulfobacteraceae > Desulfobacula. Next base: position 10,549 of record JAABTB010000043.1, on the reverse strand, counting down.
CGGTGGCCACGCCGATGCCGTGAATCCAGAGGGCTTTCATATCAAGGCTTAAGCCTGATTTGTCCGAAAAGGAAGACAGGATGCCCATCCCCAGGGCGATACCGATGATCTCATCAAAGCCGATAACCGAAATGGATCGTTTAATGGTTTCCACCTTTGTTTTTTGGGCATAATAAATGGAGTTGGCAAGCCTTAAAAGCTTATTGGTCATTCCCTGGTCATAGGCAATAACTTCGGCCAGATCTTCAGTTGTTGTTTTTTTATCCGAGGCCGCACTGACAATTCGATCAATGACCATTGGAAGCGTTGGAAGGTCGCTTTCCTTTCTTTGAATCATCTTAAGAATTTCAGCTTTTATTTCCATGTATCCTTATTTAGGGTATTTATTGAAAGAAAATTTATGAAATTCCAAAGAATCTTTTGCATGGATTTTTTTGGTTTCATCCGGATATCCCAGGGCCATTATGGATTCAATCCTTATAGTATCGGGAATATTCAACAGATCTTTAATATAGGCATCGGCACTGATGGTGCCGTCATGGTCTCTTTTTCGGATCTGTATCCAGCAACTGCCCAGGCCGATATCATGGGCGGCAAGATGAATGAAGACGGAAGCGATTGAGGCATCCTCAACCCACACATCACTCTTTGATGCATCTGCGCAGACAACGATCCCCAGAGGAGCGTCCTTTAGAAAATGGGCACCATGGGGTTTGGCCTTAGAAAGTTTTTCAAGAAGGGGAGGCTTATCTATAACGATGAACTGCCAGGGGTTCAAGCCCCTGGACGACGGGGATCGAAGTGCGGCCTCCATCAGGATATCGATTTTTTCTTTTTCAACGGGCCGGTCTTTGAATTTTCTGATGCTTCTTCTGGTTGAAATCAAATCTAAAAACATGGTGTTCCCTTTTTAGCTCAATGAAAACGGGTAATATTGATATTGCCCTGCAGATTCAATTCATCAAATTTCTTTCTGAGAAATCGTTTTAACCTGTTGCGGGTTACAGGCCAGAGCAAGAGCAGGCCCAGGATATCGGTGATGAAACCGGGCGTGATCAATACCACTCCGGCAATGAAGATAATCACGGCATCAAGCAATTCTTCAGCCGGCATAAGACCCTGTTGCAGGTTAGCTCTGAGCTTGACAAGGGTGTTCATCCCTTCAAGCCTTGCAAGCCAGGCCCCTAAGAAGCCTGAAATGATGACCAGCAGGATGGTATTGATCCCCCCCAGGACAGTCCCCACCTTGATCAGCAGGTACAGCTCAACGACAGGGATCAGGGTAAAGCATAAAAACAATTTTAACAGCATTGATCCGCTCCTTAATAATTTTAACGGTAAAGAGACTATTATGTCTAAACCGGGTTTGTCAAGTTTTGTGCAGGGCTCTTTGAAAGGATGGATTGAATCAATTTTTGATTTTATTCGTGAACAGGATCAGGAGACCTGCAGCTACCATGATGAGGCAGAGAACCTGGCCCATGGTCATAAAATAAGCCACAAACTGCAAATGGTCGTCGGGTTCCCGGAAAAATTCAATCAGGAACCGGATGAGTCCATAACCGGTGAGATATAATCCCAACATCCGGTACCGAAGGGCTTTTGCCCGTCGAAACCACCAAAGGATACAAAACAGGACAATCCCTTCGAAAAAAGCCTCATAAAGTTGGGACGGGTGGCGCAGGGTATGGGTCGGGTCCGATGGAAAATACATTCCCCAGGGCAGGGAAGTGGCCCTTCCGTATAGCTCTGAATTAAAAAAATTGCCCAGTCTTCCAAAGGTATAACCAAGGGGTACGGCAGGACAGAGGAGGTCGGAGAATTCACCGAGATGGAGTTTATTTTTCCGGGAGAAAAAATATACAGCCGCCGTCACTCCAATGAGTCCGCCATGGTAGGACATGCCGGCAATGCCGGTAAAGGTAAACCCATTGGTAAAAGTAAAAGGAAGAAAAATACGCAATGGATGGTCAAGGTAATAGTGAAGGTCATAAAAGATCACATATCCGAGCCTGCCGCCCAGAAGGACGCCTGCGACCGCCCATACGAGAAAATCATCCAGATGACGGATGTTAATGGAAAAATCTTCGGTCTTCAGACGGAATTTTATGAGAAAATAAAAGGTGACAAAGGCCAGAACGTACATGAGGCTGTAATAGCGGATGCCAAAGCCGTTGAACTCTATCAGAAAGGGGCTGATGTGATAGGGCAGTTCATTCCAGAAACGCATCATGAAACCCCAAGAGGGATACCCGGACTCCAGACGTTCCGGAGATCTGTTCGTTTGATGGATCGTTGAATGATATCCAGATATGTATTTCTGGAAATTTCCGTGGCCCCCATGCTGAGAAGGTGGTTTGTGGTGACCTGGCAGTCAATGAGGTCAAACCGGTGCTGCTCAAGATGACGGGCCAGGGCCGTAAGGGCCGTCTTTGAGGCATCATCTTCAAAGGAAAACATGGATTCGCCAAAGAAAATCCCGCCCAGGCAGATGCCATAGAGGCCTCCTACCAGGCGGTCATCTTTCCAGGTTTCAATGGAATGGGCATAGCCGAGTTTATGCAGTTGAATATAGGCTTCGATCATTTCTTCCACCAGCCAAGTGCCGGCATATTCTTTCCGCCTTGGTTTTGAACAGGAAAGAATGGTTTCTTCAAAGGCATTGTCCATGGTCAGGTGAAAGGTGTTTTTTTTTATGGTTTTTTTCAGGCTTCGTGAAACTTTGATATTCCTGGGAAAAAGAACCAGTCTGGGGTCCGGTGACCACCACAGGATGGGTTCGTTTTCCGAAAACCATGGGAATATGCCCTTTTCATAAGCCAGCAGGATCCTCTGGGCCGACAGGTCTCCTCCGATGCATAAAAGGCCGTCGGATCTTGCAAGCCAGGCAGGAGGAAAATCCAATCGTTCTGATAACCGGAAAAGGGGCATTCAGCTCTTAAAGACAAAACTCAATTTATGATTCCGCATGCCAATGGAAACTTGCCCGCCTTTTTCAAGGCTGCCAAAGAGAATTTCATCCGTGAGCCGGTCTTTTATCCGGGTCTGGATAATTCTTGCCAGGGGTCTTGCCCCGAATTTCGGATCATATCCTTCTTTTGCCAGATAGGATCGAACCTTATCCGAATAGGTCAGCTTGACCTGTTTGGCCTTGAGCATGGATTCCAGTTCTTTCATATTTTTATCCACAATCATGCCCATGACCTTGGTGGATAAATGGTTAAACTGGACAATGCCGTCCAGCCGGTTTCGAAATTCAGGGCTGAAGGCCTTTTCAACGGCTTTCATGCCTTTAAAGTCGACATCGGCGGACTGGGGTCCGAATCCGATGGCATTGGCGCTCATTTCCCTGGCCCCGGCATTGGAGGTCATGATGAGGATGACATTTCTGAAATCTGCGGACTTGCCGTTGTTGTCGGTCAAGGTAGCATAGTCCATGACCTGGAGCAGGATATTGTACAGGTCCATATGGGCTTTTTCAATTTCATCCAAAAGAAGCACACTGTGGGGATGTTTGCGGATGCCGTCCGTCAGGATTCCGCCCTGGTCAAATCCCACATATCCCGGCGGGGCTCCGATAAGCCTTGAGACGGAATGCTTTTCCATGTATTCGCTCATGTCGAATCTTAAAAATTCAATTCCCATATGATGGGCCAGTTGCTTTGCAACCTCGGTTTTCCCCACTCCGGTGGGTCCCATGAACAAAAAGGACCCTATGGGCCGTTCAGGAGCGGAAAGGCCGGCTCTTGATCGTTTGATGGAAGTGGTCAGCATGTCAATGGCATTGTCCTGACCGAAGATGACGCTTAACAGTTTCTTGGGCAGGGATTCCAGATTTACTTTGTCCGTTGATGTCACATTGGTGACCGGGACCTTGGCGATCTTTGCCACAATTTCTTCAATATCGGTCAGGGTGACGGCTTCGTGGTTCCTGTTGCCTTTCAGCCGGAGATAGGCCCCGGTTTCATCAATCACATCAATGGCCTTGTCCGGCAAAAGGCGGTCATTGATATATTTGTCGGAAAGATAGGCTGCCGCTTCAATGATTTCGGCAGGATAGGTCAGGCCGTGGTGTTTTTCATAATAGGGTTTGAGCCCGGTCAGGATTTGAGTGGTTTCTTCCACTGAGGGTTCCGAGACTTCAATCTTTTCAAACCGTCGTGAAAAGGCCCGGTCTTTTTCAAAATGATTTTTATACTCTTCATAGGTGGTGGTGCCGATACATTTGATATCCCCTGAAGAAAGAGCCGGTTTTAATATATTGGATGCATCCATGGAACCGCTGGTGGTCGCACCGGCACCCACCACCGTATGGATTTCATCAATGACCAGCAGGGCATTTTCCTTGGATTCCAGGGCAACGATAACATCTTTCAGCCGCTGTTCAAAATCCCCCCGGTATTTTGTTCCGGCCAGGAGGGCTCCCATATCAAGGGAAAAAAGCTCACAGTTTTCCAGAAGATCCGGAACCTGTTTGTTTTTGATTTTTAAGGCAAGGCCTTCGGCAATGGCGGTTTTCCCCACTCCCGGATCTCCCACAAGGATGGGATTGTTTTTTCGTCTGCGGCAGAGAACCTGCATGACCCTGTCCAGCTCATTGAGCCTTCCGATCAGCGGGTCGATTTTATTTTCTTCCGCTTTTTGCAGAAGATTGGTGGTGAAGGCCTCCAGAGGATCTTTCTTTTTGAGCCGTTTTGTTTTCATGTCCGCTTGTCTGAACATATTCCGGGAAGGGTCCAGGGGTTCCATGTCTTTTTTTTCATGGTCGGCCACATGGGAAATGTATTTTAATACATCCAGGCGGGTGATCCCTTCCGACTCAAGATAAAAGGCGGCATGGGAGTCTTTTTCCTGGAAGATGGAGGCAAGAATATCTCCAAGATTGACCTCGGTCTTTTCAGCCGATCTGGCCTGGTTGATGGCCCGTTGAATCATGCGCTGAAAACCGATGGTTTGCTGCAGGACATATTCTTCTTTGGAATCTATCTTGGTCAGTTTTTCCTCAAAGAATTTTTCAAGCTCTTCTTTTATCTGTTCCGGGTTGCCCCCGCATTTTTCAATGGTTTCAACACCGGTCTCATGGTTAAGGATTGCATAAAGAACGTGTTCAACACACACATATTCATGCCTTCTCTTTTTTGCCTCTCTGACGGCAAAACCGAGAGCGGTGCTAAGTTCTTTGCTGATCATACCTTACTCCTTTTCCATTGTACTCTTTAAAGGAAACCCTTTGCTGCTTGCCAGATGATGGACCGTCTCAACTTTCGTTTCCGCTATCTCCCGGGGATAAATCCCGCAGATTTCTTTTCCTTTATGATGTACATTAAGCATTATTTGCGTTGCTTTTTCAAGTGATTTTCCAAAAACGGTCAATAGAATCTCCACCACAAACTCCATGGTGGTATAATCGTCATTATGCAGAATGACTTTAAACATGGGCGGCAGATCATTTTTTGATTTTATCGAACTATCCGTTTTTATTTTAGAATCTGTTGATGTCATGGATTCCTAAACCCCACAGCATTTCTTATATTTTTTTCCGCTTCCGCAGGGGCAGGGATCATTTCTTTGTACTTTCTGGGATGACCGTTTGACCGGCTTTTTAATGCTTGATCCGTCGGAATGGGAAAAGGTCAGGTTCTGTTGTTCCTTTTTTTTCAGATTATCCACCTGGGACGGGCTTGAAATCTGAATTTTAAACAAGATTTCAACAATTTCATCCTTGACCCTGTCCATGAGCGCCTGAAACATATCAAACCCTTCTTTCCTGTAAATCCGCAAAGGGTCCTGCTGGGCATATCCCCTCAGACCGATCCCTTCTTTTAAATGGTCCATGGATAAAAGATGTTCCTTCCACCTCGTATCCACCGTCTGGAGGACGATATGCCTTTCGATTTCCCTTGTGATGCCTTCACCAAAGGCTGCTTCTCTTTGATCGTAAACGGTTTTTAAGGTTTCAAATAAGAATTCGGACAGCTTTTGGGCAGAGTCCCGGGGTATTGAAGGGCTTTCAAAATCAGGGCTGTAATTGAAAATCTGCCGGAACCTGTTTCCAAGGCCCTCCAGATCCCATTGAGGGGCAGGGGTTTTTTCCGGTGCAAATTCGTCCACCAGGTCATAGACTTTGTCTTCCATCATTTCAAAGACCAGGGGTTTGAGGCTTTCTTCCACCAGGGCCTTGCGCCGCTGCTGATAGATGACCTCTCTTTGCTGGTTCATGACATCATCATATTCCAGCAGGTGCTTTCTGATTTCAAAATTATGGCCTTCAACCTTTGACTGGGCGTTTTCTATGGCTTTGCTGATAAACCGGTGCTCAATATGCTCCCCTTCTTCAATTCCCAGTTTGTCCATGACGGCATGGATTCTGTCCCCGCCGAAAATTCTCAACAGGTCATCTTCCAGGGAAAGATAAAATCTTGAAGACCCCGGGTCTCCCTGTCTGCCGGAGCGTCCCCGGAGCTGGTTGTCGATGCGCCTGGATTCATGCCGGGAGGTCCCGAGGATATGAAGGCCGCCCAGTTCGATCACCTCTTCCCCCAGAACAATATCCGTACCCCGGCCCGCCATATTGGTGGAGATGGTCACAGCACCCTTTTGCCCCGCATTGGCGACGATCTCGGCTTCCGCCTCATGGTGTTTGGCATTTAAGACCGTATGGGGGATGCCTTTTTTCTTGAGTTTTTCACTCATATCTTCGGATACGTCAATGGATATGGTTCCCACCAGAACAGGCTGTCCTTTTTTATGAAGGCGGATGATTTCCTGAATGGCGGCATCATATTTTTCTTTTTTGGTTTTATAGATGAGATCCGGAGAATCCTCGCGGATCATCTTTTTATGGGTCGGGATGGCAAGAACGTCCAGGTTATAGATTTTTTTGAATTCAGGCGCCTCGGTCAGGGCCGTACCGGTCATGCCGGACAATTTATCGTACATCCTGAAATAGTTCTGGAAGGTGATGGTGGCAAGGGTCTGATTTTCATTTTCAATTTTTACATTTTCTTTTGCCTCAAGGGCCTGGTGGAGCCCTTCGCTATACCGTCTCCCGGTCATGAGGCGGCCGGTGAATTCATCCACAATGACCACCTGGTTGTTCTGGACAATATAATCCGTGTCCCGTTTGAATACCTTGTGGGCCTTTAAGGCCTGGTTTAAATGATGCAGGATTTCAATATTGGCGGGGTCATAGAGGTTTTCAATGTTTAAAAGCGATTCCCCCTTGGCAACTCCGGCTTCTGTTAAGGCCACGGATTTGGATTCTTCATCCAGGGTATAATCCGAGTCTTTTGTAAAGGCCGGGATAATGGTATTGACTTGAGTGTAAAGATGGGTTGATTTTTCAGCAGGGCCTGAAATGATCAAAGGCGTTCTGGCCTCATCAATCAGAATGCTGTCGACTTCGTCGACAATGGCAAAATGGAGTTCTTTCTGGGCAAGGGAATCTTTATCAAATTTCATGTTATCCCTTAAATAATCAAATCCGAACTCATTGTTTGTGCCATAGGTGATATCCCTGCCATAGGCGATTTTTCTTTCCTGATCCGTTATATCATGGAGGATTACGCCCACTTCCAGTCCAAGGAAATGATAGATTTTAGACATCCATTCGGCATCACGTTTGGCCAGGTAATCATTAACTGTAACGATATGAACACCTTTGCCTGTTAAGGCGTTCAGATAGGCGGGAAGGGTGGACATCAAGGTTTTTCCTTCACCGGTCTTCATTTCAGCGATGGTGCCCTTATGAAGGGCAATGCCGCCGATCAACTGAACGTCAAAATGTCGGAGGCCAAGGGTTCTGACCGAGGCTTCCCGGACAAGGGCAAAGGCGGAAGGCAACAGGTCATCAAGAGGTTCGCCATTGTTGAACCGCTCCTTGAATTCCAATGTTTTTTGCCGCATTTGCTCATCTGATAACAGTTTTATCTGAGGCTCTAATGTATTGATTTCATGGATGATAGGCTGGAGTTTTTTTAAAATCCGGTCATTGCTGGAACCAAATATTTTAGTGAGAAGATTCAAGACCATGGGTTGGGGTACCTGTTTTTTTAAATATGGTTAATATTTCAAGACAAACATATAAGCATTAATCATATAAATCAAAATAAAAAATTATAAAATGGATTTGATAAAAATCAGGGATAAGGGGAAATTAGTTTAGAATATATTTCAATGGATTAACAGGCGTTCCATTGATTAAAACTTCGTAGTGCAGGTGGGGTCCGGTACTTCTTCCGGTACTGCCGACAAGTCCGATCACATCCCCTCTTTTGATTTCTTGCCCCGGGTTCACAAGGATTTCTTTTAAATGGCCGTATTTGGTTGAACGCCCATGGCCGTGATCAAGGATCACCAGATTCCCGATATAGACTTTTTCAGCAGCAGTGGCGACCCGGCCGTTGGCCGGGGCAATAATTTTTGTTCCCGGAGCATTTGAAATATCTATTCCTGAATGGAATTCTTTTTGCCCTGTGAAAGGGGATACCCTGCCTCCGAAGCCTGAGGTAATCCAACCGTTCACCGGCCGGATGGAGGGCGTGGCCGCCAAAAGATTTCTTTTTTGTTCAAGCTGTTTTATCAATTGTTCAAAATCAAGGGCGTTTTTTTCAACGGCAACCTTTGTCTGGGACACCTGTTCGTGCATCTCACGTATCAGGCCGCTGTGCCGCTGGGCCAAGGGAAGATCCGGGTCCAGGGAATTGGCGGGGATGCTACCGATCCCAATCAATCCGCTGGAATCGCTGGTTTGTTTGATATCTGCAATCAGCCGGACCTTATCCTCAAATTTTGAGAGATTGTCCACCTGCTTTTTTAATCCTTCTATTTCTTCGGCAAAATGCTGGATCTGCTTTCTCTGGGTAGTGATTTCGCCGTTTAACGAGTGAACCGTATCATCAAAATCACCATTAATGGATAACGAACGCTTCAATTTGACGTAATCGTATCCGATATAGGAAACCCCGAGAATTGAAAAACCCATAAGGATAAACATAGAGATCCACAGAGCCCTGTGAATTGACAATTCCCGGATGTCAGAGGACATGCCTGAATGATAATATATTTTAACTCTATTTCTCATGGTTTCTTTTTTTATTCAGATATTCCCTGTCTGTCAAGCATAATATTCATCATAAAGGCACCTGAACCGAATTCAGACCCAGATCATCCTTCAGGCCGAACATGATGTTCATATTCTGGACAGCCTGACCGGCCGCGCCTTTTAAGAGATTGTCGATGGCCGATACAAGGATGATTTGATGGGTTTTTTCACAGAAATGAAGACCGATATCACAGGCATTGGTTCCCTTGACATGGGAAATGGCCGGAAATGCATTTTTCTGAAGGATCCGGATAAAAGGTTCTTTCCCATAATAGGCGGCATATACTTCCCGGACCCTGGATTCAGTGGTATGCTCCTTTGCTTGAACATAAATGGTAGATAACATTCCCCGGGTGATGGGCAGCAAATGCGGAACAAAGGTGATGGAAATTTTCCGGCCGGACTGGAGGCTCAGGATTTCATTGATTTCCGGGGTATGCCTGTGGTTTCCGATTTTATAAGGGGCAAAGGATTCATTCACTTCACAAAAATGAGAAGAAAGGGATAAAGAACGGCCGGCCCCGCTGACACCGGATTTTGAATCTGAAATAATGCCTGAGGGCTGGATCAGATCTTCTTTTAAGAGCGGGATAAGGGGCAGGAGAATGCTTGTCGGGTAACAGCCCGGATTCCCGATCAGTTTTGCCGCTTTGATCTTATCCCTGTATATTTCACTGAGACCATAGACGCTTTCTTTGAGCAGATGCTTGGCCGTATGTTCCTGGTAAGCGGATTCATAGGCAGCGGCATCTGAAAACCTGAAATCCGCCGACAAATCAATCACTTTCATATTATTTTCAAGAAGCCCGGGCACATGCTGCATGGAGATTTTGTGGGGTAATGCCAGAAAGATGACATCCAGTTTCCGCGAGAGGGGCGGACCGTCGAGATCCTCGCAAATCAGGGTTTCAAATCCTCTCATGGAGGGGAAAACCTCGGTCAATGCCTTGCCTTTATAGCTGTTTGAATTCACGGCACACAATTTGGCCTTGGGATGATTGGAGATCAGTTTAACCAGTTCAATCCCGGTATACCCTGTCACACCTGCAATGCCTACTTTAATCATTTGGCTCCTTTCTATGGTTATCTAAAACTTTTTTCAAATAATACCCTGTATAGGATTTTTTGTTTTTTGAAACCTCTTCCGGGGTCCCGAGGGCAATGATTTCCCCTCCCTTGTCCCCTCCGTCGGGTCCAAGATCAATAATATAATCCGCAGACCGGATCACGTCCAGATTGTGTTCAATGACAATCACTGTATTTTTTGAATCCACCAGTTGATTGAGGACGGATAATAATCGGCGGATATCATCAAAATGAAGTCCTGTTGTCGGTTCATCAAGGATATAAATGGTTTTGCCGGTTCCTTTTTTGGACAGTTCCTTTGACAATTTAATCCGTTGGGCCTCTCCGCCGGACAGGGTCGTTGCGGACTGGCCCAGTTTC
>JAABTB010000497.1 GCA_011390085.1 Desulfobacula sp. | reverse complement strand
TGACCCGGGCCGGCATGGGTCCCTGCGGGGCCAAGACCTGCACAAACCTCATGGCCCAGATCTTCCGGGCCGAAAAAATCCGGCAGGAGGATATGGTTCAAAATGTCCGGCGGCCCCTGTATATCGAGGTCCCCCTGGGAAAATTTGCAGACGGAGGTCAATCATGAAATCCTATGACGTTATCATTATCGGCGCAGGCTCCATAGGGGTTCCGGCGGCCCTGTCCCTTTCTCAGAACAAGGTGAAAACCCTGGTCATTGATGCCTTTGCCTCGCCGGGCCAGGGCCAGAATAAAAAAGCCATCGGCGGGATTCGGGCCACCCATTCGGACAAGGGAAAGATTTTTACCTGCAAGCGCAGCATTGAAATTTTTTCCAGTTGGAAGGAGGTCCACGGGGATGATATCGGCTGGATTCAGAACGGCTACAGCTTCCCGGCCTATACGGACCGGGATGAAAAAAAGCTGAAGGATCTCATGGTCATCCAGAAATCCTTTGATCTGAACATCAACTGGCTAAGCCCCAAAGAATATGAGGCTCTTGTGCCCGGCATCAGTATGGAGGGCCTGAAAGGCGCCACCTATTCGCCGGAAGACGGCAGCGCCTCACCGCTCCTGGCCGTCAATGCCTTTTATTTTAAAAGCCTGGAATACGGGGCTGAATACAAATTCCGAGAAAAGGTCCGGGCTATTACGATTCTAAATGACAGGGAAATCAAC
>JAABTB010000412.1 GCA_011390085.1 Desulfobacula sp. | reverse complement strand
GGAAATCAACGTCAAAACCGACAAGGGCGAATACACGGCCGCCAAGGTCATCAATGCAGCCGGAAATTTTGCCCAAGACATGGGCCGGTTGGTGGGCCTTGATGTCCCCGTGACGCCGGACAGCCACGAAGGGGCCATCACCGAGCCGGTCGAGCGGTTTTTCGGTCCCATGATCGTGGATTTAAGGCCCTCCGAAGACCCGGCCACGGAGGATTCCGCCAATTTTTATTTTTACCAGAACACTGAGGGCCAGGTAATTTTCTGCCTCACTCCCAAACACCTCATCACGGGAACGGCCAGTCAAGCCACCTCGGTCTTTCTTCCCCAGGTGGCCAAACGCATGGTGGCCCTTTTTCCCAAGCTGGCCAACCTGAAGGTCAGGCGAACCTGGCGGGGGCAATACCCCATGACACCGGACGGTTTTCCCATTGTGGGCGCTGCGCGGGAATATCCCAATTTCATCAACGCCGCAGGCATGTGCGGCCAGGGCTATATGCTGGGGCCGGGTCTGGGAGAATTGCTGACGCGAATTGTGACTTGCGGTTTGACAAAAGATGATATAGAAGTTTTATCACATTTTAATTTATACCGGGATTTTTCAGGAGCTGAACAGTTTAAATAAAAGGTACAGGACAGTGTCATGTTTATAAAAGCAAAGCAAAGCCGGGTATTCCAGGATGTGGTGGAACAGATCCAGAATGCCATTATCAGCGGTAAACTCGAACCGGGCAGCAAGCTTCCGGCAGAGCGGGAGCTTAAAGACATGTTCAATACCAGCCGGGGGACCCTGAGGGAGGCCCTGCGGGTCCTGGAGCAGAAAGGCCTCATTGAAATCAAGCTGGGTGTTTCCGGCGGGGCTATCATCAAACGCATTGATACCGGCATCATGATGGAATCCATGGCCCTTCTCATCCGGTCCGGGGAAGTTTCCCTGGAACATCTGGCCGAATTCAGGATCAAAACCGAAGGAAGCATCGTGGAACTGGCCACCCAGCGGGCCACCAAAAAGGATATCAAAGAGCTGGAAAAACTCTTTAAACGGGCCAAAACCTATTATGAGCAAAGCGACTGGGAAAATTTCCTTCTGACCGATGAAAAAATGCATACCTATATCGGCGTCATGACCCGGAACCCGGTGTTCCAGTTTGTGCAGAAGACCATCCACGACAATATCCACCTGTATTACAATGAATATCTGCCCATGGCCCAGGACAGGACCCTTGAAAACCTCATGGATTTCAAAAAAATCATCGATGCCATGAAGGCCGGAGATGAGGTTGCTGCCTCGGAGATTATCAGGGATCATATCAAACGCTTCAACGATAAGATGCTGGAAAAAACCCGGAAAAAGCCAAAGGGCTAAAGCTTACAGACTGTTTTTATAATGGCGCAGAACCGAGCGTAGCCCGTTCATCATGCTCACATTGCCAAGACAGAACAGCCGTGTGAAATGATCTTCCTTAAGGCATAAGGCCTTAAATATTTCTTTTTCAGAAAGGCCTTTTTCCCAGAGGCCCACAATGCTGCCGTAGAGATCCTGAAGAAATGCAAGCTTGGCCCGGATCCGCTTTTGACCGTTTTTTGCCCTTGGGAAATGGCTGCACAAGAGCATGTCAAACTCCAGTTTTAAAATCCGTTGTAAGGATTCAATCTCGGTTCCCAGGCATTCATCGGCCCGGAAATATTTGATCCTGTCGGCAAGGTACAAATCTCCGGGAAACAGGATTCCGGCATCTTCCAACAAAAAGGCCGTATGATCCTTTGAATGGCCGGGGGTATGGACGGGAACCATGGGGCCCAGGATCGTGTC
>JAABTB010000411.1 GCA_011390085.1 Desulfobacula sp. | reverse complement strand
TGAGTTCCGCCGTTCTTTTGACCACATCCTTTTCAAGCCGGCCTGCATATTCTTTCAGATATTGTTCATGCATTTTCTGGAAATGATAGCTGAACCGGTGAATGGTATAGGCAAGGCAGGTATTGAGGGCCTCGATATTCCTGCAAAGAAATTTTCCCGGTGATTCTCTCACCAGAATGGGAATGATGATCTGACGGTAAAGCTCAAAAGCCTTCTGGACATCCTGCAGGGGGAACCCTTCCTTCAGCCTGATCCGGGTGATTTCATTGATAAATTCGTTAATGGGGGTATAATCGTTCCCGGCAATCATGCGGCAGAAGGAGTCACAGGCCTCGCCTGTGGTCACGGCCAGCTCGTCCAGGGGCCTGCGGGCATATTGCTCGGACACCTCCGCCTTCAGCCGGTCCCGCCACTCGGAAACGATCTCTTCCCGATGCCTGGCCAGGAAAGGTTCCCAGTTAAAATCCGCCTCAACCATGGCTGTAATTAATCCGGCGGCAGCGCAAGTCCCTGCATGACGTCTTGTTTCTTTTGTTCAGAATACAGAAGGGTCACCAGGCTCAAGGCGAATTCGCAAGCTGCGCCGGCTCCACGGCCGGTAATGCAGTTTCCGTCCACAACAACCGGGGATGAAAGCACATTGCCATGGTCTATCCTGCCGGCAAATCCGGGATGGCAGGTGACCTTGCCCGGCGTTACCAGACCGTAGGGATGAAGGACCACTGCCGGGGAAGCACAGATGGCGGCATAATATTTTTTCTCTCTGGCCTGACGTTTCAAAAGCGTCTCAAGATCCTTTGAGGCTTTGAGATTGTCTGCTCCCGGTATCCCGCCGGGCAGGACAATCAGGTCAAAGTCTTCATTCATGCAGTCTTTGATGAGCCGGTCCGCTTTAAATTCAAGACCCCGGGAGGCCGTGATGGTCAATGTATCCACCGATGCAATGATGACCTCCGCCCCGGCCCTCCGCAGAACATCAATGATCGTAACGGCTTCCATTTCCTCGGTGCCCTGGGCCACCGGCACCAGAACTTTTTTTGTCATGGTTCACCTCTGTCTGTTAAATATTTGCCTGAGACTACACCTGAGACTACAACAGATTGAGCCGGCCGGCAAATTAATTTTCACATATTCTGATCCGTTCATACCGGCCGGGTCCTGATATAAATATGTAAAAAAACCAGCCAATGTGCTACCGTTCCGGAATCAATTAAAAATGGAGGCTGCCGTCAATGAAACTGATATTGGTGTTAACCGCCCTAGTGGCCGGAATGCTCGCCCCTCTTCAGGCCGGTCTGAACGGAAAAATGGGGCGGGCCGTTGGAGATCCTGTGTACGCGGCCCTGATCTCCTTTATAGTGGGAACCCTGGGCCTGTTTTTTTATGCGCTGGTCACCCGGATGAATTTTGCCGCCATCCGGGGAGCTTCCACCATGAACTGGGCCGTATGGGGGGCTGGACTTATGGGTGCTTTTTATGTGACAGCCGTCATCATTATAACGCCCCGTCTCGGGGCCGCCCTCACCTTTGGCCTGGTGGTGGCGGGCCAGCTCATCATGGCGGTCTTCCTGGATCATTATGGTCTCCTGGGTGTCCAGGTGCAATCCTTTAACTGGCATCGCCTGGCCGGCATTGCACTGATCACGGCCGGGGTGGTCCTGTTCAGGAGATATTAAATCACAGCCGCGTCCACTGTTTTCACCCAGCCGATCCGGTCCTTTGAAAACCGGATTTTCAGATATCCCTCACGCCGGTCTTCAACCCTTACCTTTGTCCCGGCATGGAGGCTGAACAAGATAGTGGCCGTGTCCGTGGTCCCTGCCCGGACGGCGACTTCTTCCTGAACCATCACCGCATTGGGCCGAAAAGCACTTTGATAATACTGAACCGCCGTCATCAGGGTGACCAGGACAAACGCCACGCACAGAACCGTGCCGGTTCCTGAAAAAATTTTCCTGTTTTGGATAACCCGGACCGAGGCCCAGGCGAAAAAAACAAAGGAGAAAAGAACGGCGGTGATCTGAAGGGTCCTTGCCGGGAAAAGCCGGTCCCAGAAAAACAGGATCTCTGTAATCTTTGGGGAGGATTCTGTTTTATCCTTTACCTGGTCCGTGGCATAATCCAGGTTAAAGATCAGATCCGGGTCATTGGGAATAAGGGTCTTTGCCCTTTCATACCATAAAACGGCCCGGCCCGGATCACCGGCTTTGAGATAGGCATTCCCGGTATTGTAATAGAGATGGGGGTTTTTGACGGGGCCTGCGGAAAGGGATTCAAAGGCCTTTGCCGCTTCATTGAAATTTCCGGCCTTATACTGCCGGACGGCATCGATGAAGGTAGCGCCGGGATCGGCCATGGCCTTTTGCCCGGAAAACGAAAATGCCCCGAAGCACAGGAGGACAAGACAGAGCATCCGGATGACCCGGCCCACTTCCGACAACAGGGTTTTCCCCTCCGCCTCATCTATCTTTCTTTTGCCGAACCGTGCAGACTCTATTTTCTCCAGAAGACCGGCCACTGTATCCATGAGGTCTTTTTCCGCCCCGGTTTGCGTCAAAATGGCCCTGGC
>JAABTB010000410.1 GCA_011390085.1 Desulfobacula sp. | reverse complement strand
CCAGTGGCTTGGGTTAAAGGTTCTGAGGATAGAGAAAGAACAGGATAGTCAGGGCGTAGGATATGTCGAATTTGCGGCCTTTTATAAAATCAATGATACAACCGGTCAGCTTCATGAGAAATCCAAATTTACCCATGAAAATGGTCAATGGTATTATCTTGATGGATTGCTGATGGACCCTTTGAAATTCGGCCGTAATAACCCATGCTGGTGCGGAAGCAATAAGAAATATAAAAAATGTCATGGTCAATAAGAATGAGAAAGTATTTACCGGATTCGGTTTGGTTATTAATTTGTCTGGTTTGATAATTCAAAAATATGGAGTGGTTGATTGAAAATATTGTTTGCAGCTTCTGAAGATGCCTGGGGTGGTTTTTTGAACAGGGTGAAAAAATTATTACCTGATCATGAGTTTATTGCAGCGGGTAGGTTCGGAATTACGGATTTGACCGGCATTGATATTTTAATACCAACGATGTCAAAGGTGACTGAAGATACACTTAAAACAGCAGACAGGCTTCAACTGATCCAGCAATGTGGTGCAGGTCTTGAACTTGTGGATATTAATGCTGCCCGGGAACGGGGTATTCCGGTTGCAAATGTTCCCAGTGATATTTCCGGAAATGCTGATTCTGTTGCAGAGCTTGCCATTTATTTAATGATTGGGTTATCCAGGAATGTAGAAATGATGAAAGATAGCCTTGAAAAGGGAATCATGGGTGGTCCCATGGGTATTGCATTGAAAGGGCGTACTGTTGGAATAGTCGGGCTTGGCGGTATCGGGAAAGCATTGATCAACCGGCTGAGACCTTTTGGGGTTAACCTGATCGGGATTAAGCGATCCAACCCTGTTCAAGCTCAAAAGGATTTATGTATGGATTGGGTGGGAGGCCCGGATAGTCTTGATATCCTTTTAAAGCAGTCTGATTATGTTGTTTTATGTCTTCCATTAAATAGTGATAGCCAGGGCCTTATCAATGAGGATGCCTTTAAAAAGATGAAAAAAGGTTCTTTTCTGATCAATGTATCCCGGGGTGGTCTTGTGGATTACAGGGCCTTAAAAACAGCATTAAAAGAAAAGATTATAGCCGGTGCCGGGCTTGATGTTTTCTGGGAAGAACCCCCTGATATAGCCGATGACATATTCAAATATAATATAATGGCGACTCCTCATATTGGTGGAGCCACTGATATCTCTATGCAGGGAATTGCTACATCGGTGGCTGAAAATATAGATCGAATTGCAAGGGGTAAGGTTCCTGTCAATCAGGCTTTTGGATAGGCATCCTAAACGTCCCTGCATTCACATGGATTTGATTTGAGCCCGGTCATAAAAATCATAGATAGCCCTCCAGAATTGTGAATGATCGTAATCATACAACATTTAGCAGCTATGGTAAAAGAGCCGTAGACATTAAAAAATGAGACTTGATACTTCCATCAAATGATCTGGTATTGTTTTTTATTCTAAGTGCCTTATTATGGGCTATTAATTGATTTTTTTAAACTAATTATGAGGAATAGAAATGAAAATAGCCATTACCATAGAGTTAGACAAAGAATCAGCCGAGACCTTCCAGGCCCCCTTTAAGAACCTTTCAAAGCAGATCAATGATTTGATCGGCATGTTTAAAAAAGCTGATTATAAAGTTGAAGATGAACCGGTCCTTGTACCAGAAACAAAACCAACCAAATCAGCGCCCAAAAAGTTAAAAAAGAAACCGAGTTCTAAAATTTCTGTGAAATCAACTATTTTAAAAGCTGTCAAAAATCACAAGGACGGTATTAACACCAAAGATTTAAAGCAAGAAACCGGTTTAACCAGCAAACAAATTTCAAACAATCTGTTTCATTTGAAGAAGGATAAAAAGGTAGAAAAAACAGAAGGCGGTTTATTTATGGCGATTTAATATTTTGGTATCCCGGGTTAACATTCGGAATGAATGTAAATCCATCAAATTTGTGAGTCACCTTATTGATCAAGAATTGCATCGGTATTCATATAAAACCTCGATTCCCGGAAAATTGTAACGATGAAAGGAAAAACGTATATGGCGGCCATTGTGTACCAGACCAATAAAAAGACCGGAATCACTTATGCGTACGAGTCGATCTCATCCTGGGATAAGGATAAACAGCAGTCCCGGGCAACCCGTAAATGTATAGGGCGAGTTGATCTCGAAACACAAAAGATCATTCCTACACGGAAAAGAAAAACGCCGACAGTTGGAGAGAAAGCCAAGCGAGGCCCTGTGCCAATCACATTGGCTACCCGTTGTTTCTATGGTGCAACATATCTCTTCGACCGCATTGGGGAGGATACCGGCGTGACGGAGGATCTCAAGGCATGCTTCCCCGATAGTTACAGGCAGATCCTTTCCATTGCGTATTACCTGATACTGGAGGATAAGAACCCCCTCAGCCGTTTCCCCCACTGGGCTACCCTCCATCGGCATCCCCACGGCAGTACCATCTCCTCCCAGAGAAGCAGTGAACTCTTCGCTTCCATCACCGAGGATGCCAAACAACGATTTTTCAGGCTCCAGGGCAAACGCCGCGCGGACAGTGAATATCTGGCTTATGACAGCA
>JAABTB010000409.1 GCA_011390085.1 Desulfobacula sp. | reverse complement strand
GCATGAATCGACATGCGATGAGGCCTTTTCAACCATATCCCACTGTAACTTCCATGTCCGATTAAAATTAATTAAAATCAATTTTTTATTTGCCTTTCCATGGGGTTTGGGTGTATCAAAACCGACATCAGGGGAGACGCGTTAAACACCATGGATAAAACTAAAAAATCAGCAGATCATACCCGGCTGGCCCATGAGGGAATTCGCCAAATGCTGTTTAAAAATGAGATCCTTCCCGGACAGAAGCTGTCCTACCGGATGATTGCAGAAAAACTGGGCATGAGCCTGACCCCTGTTGTCCAGGCTTTGAAAATACTTGAATACCAAGGGCTGGTAAAGCATACCCCCAACCGGGGATATCATACCGAACCCCTGAGTCTGCAGGAAATAAAGGAAATTTATGAATTAAGGGAGGTTCTGGAGCTTTCTTTGATACCCGGGATCATCGACAACCTGGATGCTGATGCCATTCACCGGTTGAAAGCGGTCCTGGAAAAGAATAAGACCCAAGGCATGGATTTAAACGGCCGGCTCATCACGGATCGTTATTTTCATACCACCCTGTCGTCTATCTCAAGGCGGAAAATTCAGATCCAGGTTCTGGAAAACCTGTTTGACCTTCTGTATTTGAAATACAGGGCAAGCCTTTTATTTGTGGCCTCTGAAACCGTTGTGGGCTCCCAGCACCAGATGATATTTGATGCCGTGGTGACGCAGGATATAGCAAAGGCCACCCAGGCCATGAAGCACCATTTCACCGTTATTAAAGGCAAGGCTCTGTCAAGCCTGTCACAGATGCTGGCCGGGAAAACCATTGATGGCTGAACCTTCAAAAGGCAAGTCTTCCCCGGACCCCAAAAACCCCATTGCATTCCTGACCGCCATCTTTTTTTTCAATATGATCTCCCGCCTGGGGTTTGCCCCTCTGCTCCCGGCCATGGAGACCGATCTTGGTATCAGCCACGGCCAGGCCGCGGGAATTTTCTTTTTTATTTCATCCGGCTATTGCATCAGTCTGTTCTGCTCCATTTTTCTAACGCCGAGATTCAGCCACCGGTCCCTCATCATCGCCTCCAGCATTGCCGTGGGCTTCAGTCTTCTCTTTGCCGCTTCCGGCCGAGGACTTATCCAGCTGCAGGTCAGCATGGTGTTTCTGGGCCTGGCCGGAGGTGTTTATCTGCCCTCGGGAGTAGCCAGTCTCACGGGGCTGGTTGGCCGGGAAAACTGGGGAAAGGTTCTGGGATTCCACCAACTGGCCCCCAATCTGGCCTATATTCTGGCCCCCCTGATCGCCGGAGTATTTCTGTCAGGGTCCTCCTGGCGGACCCTTCCGGCAGGCTACGGCCTGGCATCGCTGACTCTGGGAATCGGCTATGCCGTCTGGGGAAGGGGATTTGCAGGCCATACCGATCCTCCCAGGTTAAAAACCCTGTGGGATCTGATCCAAACACCGGCCATCCTGATCATCGCTGTCCTGTTTATCCTGGGCATGGGGCTGAACCAGGGAGTCTTTGCGGTCATGCCCCTCTATCTCACTGTTGAGCGGGGGTTTGATCCGGACTGGAGCAATTTCATTCTGGCCCTGTCACGGGTTGTGATTTTCGGATTTCCCCTGGCCGGAGGTTGGCTGGCTGACCGCTTCGGGGTACTGCGGGTCATTGCCGTGGCCCTGGCATGCGCGGCCCTGGGAAGCTTTTTACTGGTGACGCTACCCGATTCCTGGATCTGGGCGGCCCTCATTGTCCAGGCCGGGGCCGGGGTCTGCGTTTTTCCCCTGTGCTTTGCCCTCATGTCCATGGTGACCAGCCCCGGAAACAGATCCATTGCCGTTTCAGTGGTGGTGCCCCTGGCCCATTTCCTGGGATCCGGGGTGGTGCCGATGGGCGTAGGGTTTCTGGCCGAAGCCGGGCGTTTTGATATGGGATTCCTTGGTCTGGGAATAATCACCCTCCTGAGCCTTCCTCTTGTCCGTTTATTTAAGAAACCCACTTAGGACCTATTTTTCGGAGGCCATCATGAAATTCAAACACCTCATTCATACCCTTGATTATCACCACGGCCAGGCCAGCAGAACCATCATTGCCGGTTATCCCCCAATCCTGGGGGCCACCATGAAGGAAAAAGCCGCCTATTACGACCGGAACCTGGCCTGGATTCACCGGAGTTTGATCCGCGAACCCCGAGGCCATGCCAATATGCTGGGGTCCATTCTCACGGACCCGGTCAGCCCGGAAGCTGCCATTGGTGTCCTGTATCTCCACGGCGACGGCCAGTTTGAGATGTGCGGAGACAGCGCCTTTGCCACGGCCTTTGCCGTGCTGGAAAACGGCATGGTGACACCGAAGGGGCCGGTGACGGAATTTGCCATGGATACCGTGGCAGGACTGGTGAGGGTCAAAGCAGATATCCAGGGCGGCACCGTCCATAGAGTGACCCTTGAAAATGTGCCTTCTTTCTATATTGGAGATTACAGAGCTCTTTTGTCCGACAGGACCCCTCTGACTCTGGAGGTGGCCTATGGAGGACTGTATTATGCCTTTGTGGATGCCGGGCAGATGGGCCTTTCCCTGACCCCTGACAAGTCTGCTCAATTCATCCGGCT
>JAABTB010000408.1 GCA_011390085.1 Desulfobacula sp. | reverse complement strand
TTGATGAGCTCTTGAATCTTGTCCGATGTAACTCCCATAATACCAACCTTTCCTTATGATGGATTCATTCCTTTAGTGTTTGATACTGAACCGCCACGCGCAAAACCAATTTTCCGGATGATCGTCCGGCGGGCATCCGATGCATTCGGTTTCAATCCTCTCATCGATGGCCCTTGCAAAATAGGCATATTCCACAAGTCCGGCCGACTTACACGGATAATCGTCCATTTTCTTTCTTTTCCTCGCAGATTGAACCCTGCAATCATTCATCTGAAATACAAAGCCGGCCGGGCCTTCATCAACAATGGATTGTTTGTTAATAACCGAGTACATCCGGTAATTCAGGGCTCGTTTCAACCCGTCCAGGCCGCAGGACTCCTCCAGTTTTAAAAACCGTTTGACGGCAAAGGCTTCATAGGGTGAAAACTGGGCCCAGCAGGAATCATTGCAGCGCTTGGCATCGTTCATGCCGTGGTCGAATTCAATGGCCTGGAACCATAATCCGTCGTTGGCCAGCCATGTTTTGGCCACGGCATCCATGAACTCATTCAGTTTTGAATTTTCCATGTTGAGCAATGCCTTTGGCAGTCCGTTTTCAAGCTCAAAATCAAAAATATCGGCAAATCGTTTCAACCCAAGGGAAATGCTTTTTTGTGTTGCCTTCTCAAAGACTTCCAGCGCTCTTTCCAGGCCCATCTGGTGCCTGACCTCGGTAAACCAGAACCCATAGTGAACTGCAATTCGGGTCATCATGTCAACAATTAATTCTGATTTCAGATGATTTTCCAGACCTGCAGGTTCCCCTCTGCCCTCTTTCATAAACTGCTTCCTTTTCAAATAAATTAAGCCGTTTAGTTAAAAATCACAGCTTTTTGACACTAATTCAAGGAATAATCAAAGTCAAGCCTTGATCATCATATTGCCCGCCCGAATCAAAGTGTAAGCCTTTGGCAGGACTTTTGGGGTTGATTTTGATAAAAAATGCCGCTATGATTAAAAATTATAATCATTTTAAACCCTTATATCTAAAGGGGATAGAGGCCAACAGATGGAACCCGGCTACCAGCATAAAGCCCTTGTTGCAGATGATGATGAAACCATCGGCAAGACCATTGCCCGCGTGCTTCAGCATGAAGACATTGTCTTTGTGTTTACGGATTCCGGAGATTCAGCCCTGGAACACATCAAAAATGCAAAAACCCCCTTTTCCATCATTATGGCGAATCACGGTCTGAGAGTGGTAAATGGGGAGAAGCTTCTTGAACACGCAAAAAATATCATGCCCGAAAGCAGCCGCTTCCTTATGGGAACCTATACTGAATTCGGAGCCATCATTGATGCCGTGAACAAGGATCTTATTCAACGGTATATTGTCAAACCCCTGAATGACGAAGAATTTATAGGGATCATTCGGTACGGCATCAAATTTTTTGAATCCTTTTTTGAAAACGAAAGTTTGCTGAATCTTGCCAAAAAGCAGAACGGCCAGTTGTACGAGCTGAGCTGCAATCTTATGGAAGCCGCCGCAAGCCGGGCAAAAGCAATTTCAGAGCTGGACCGGGAAATAGACCTGCTTGAGATAAAGCGCCTGGGGGTTTCGTCCATCAGACTGGTGGATGAAGAATACATTTTAGATATCATTGAAAGCGGGATTAAAGGTGACGCCGGAATGGATACAACAAAAACCCTGCCTCTTTTCTCCGGCCTGGTTAAAAAGCTCTTTCATGAATTTGATGACCTTGCGCGTCAAAACGGATTCGAACTGCCTTCAATGGAAAATGAGACTGCCTGATGGGAAAATTCAAACCCAAACTGATCCTTCTTGAAAACAATGCTGCCCTCCGGGATCATGCCAAATCCGTTTTAACCAGGGCCGGGTGGGATGTGTTCTGCCATGAGGTGTCCCTGGATGCCCTGGATATGCTGGAACAATCCAAAGAATATTTATTTGCTTTGTTCATCAGCAGTTACAAGCTACCCAAAATGGAAGGGGATGATATCCTGGAAAAAGTCAAATCCATCTCCCCTGTGACAAGGCGAATGCTGATTGTTCCCTTTGAGCGGACCGATATCCTGATCAATGCGGTGAACAAAGCCGAAATCCATGCCTGCATCACCTTCCCCTTCAAGGATGAGGATCTCGTGGCCCAGGCAGCCAACTGTTTTAAACAATTCAAAACCGATATAAAGCGGCAGAGATTGAAACGGGTTACCGCCCACCAGAACAAACAGATGTTTAAAATCGCTCAAAAGCTCAAAAAAAAGGATGGCGCCAATAAAGAGCTGGTTGAGATGAAAAAGGCAAAAAAGCTGGCGCTGATATCCAAACTTGGAAAAGCAGAGAATCAATGTGCACCGGATATCGATATTTCCCTTTCCGAGGTGTTTGAAAAAAAAGGCGTCAAAGCCTCTCCCGAGGCCTTTAAAAATGAGTTTCTATCGACCTTTCATATCCTTAAAGATTTTTTTGACAAGGTGGCCCTTCGCCGACAGTCAGCCCCCCTTTCCCTGGATCTAAAGGATATTCTGGCATCGGTAACGGAAAAAGGCCAAGGAATGCCGGCAGAAAATGAGTTTACTGATCCGGATGTCATGGAAAAGATTCTGAAG
>JAABTB010000407.1 GCA_011390085.1 Desulfobacula sp. | reverse complement strand
CCCGGCGTCCTGTCTGCCGTATTTTAAATACCTGATGCCGAAGATCATGGCCGACCTTGAATAGGAAGGGATGATCAGGAACATCAAAAGGATTTGACCCTGGGTTAAAGCCGATTTAACGGCGAATATACCGGCTGTTTTCAGCAGAAGAACCGAGACCACGGCCACAAGCCCCATCATTCCCGTGCGGCTGTCCTTCATGATTTCAAGCACCCTTTCTTTGGGCCGGTGGCTGAACATCCCGTCGGCCGTATCGCCAAGGCCGTCCAAATGAAAGGCTCCGGTGATGACCACTAGGAAAAGAACATCCAGAACCGATACCACCGATATGGGCCAGAAACGGGACACCATGAGGTCAAACAAGATGAGAAGGGTGCCCACCAGAAGCCCCACCAGGGGAAAAAATCGGATCATGCCGAGGGGTGAATAGGCCACCCCCTTTCCCGCCGGAAGAATGGTGATAAAAAGGATGGCCGATCTGAAATCCGTGAGAAATTTTTTCATTTGGACTTTTGTCCCGGCTTGATCTCCACAGCTATCCCGGCAACGGTCATGACAACCCTGTCCGAGGTCTTTGCCATGCGCTGATGGATCATTCCTGCAAGGTCCCTGAATTCCCGGGCAAGCTTGTTTTCCGGAACAATTCCCTGCCCGACCTCATTAGAGACTAGAAACACAGGACACCGGCAGTTTAAAAGGGCCTTCTCAAATTGATTCAGAATCTCAAGGATTCCGTCAGTGTCATAGGAATGATATAAAAGATTGGACAGCCAGAGGGTCAGGCAATCGATCAGAATCACATGTGCCCTGCCTGAGTATTCATTTACAATTTTATGTATCAGGACAGGCTCTTCAATGGTTTGCCAGTCTTTTCCCCTTTCCTTTTGATGCTTTTCCACTCTTTTTTCCATTTCCGGGTCCGAAGGCTGGGAAGTGGCAATAAAATATTTATCCTTTTTGGCGGCCTTGTTGGCTTGATCCAGTGCAAATGAGCTTTTCCCGCTTCTGCAGCCGCCGATGACAAAGGTTATCTTTTTTTTCAACGCGTAAACCATCCTGTAATGAGCTGATTTAAGTTAAATTTTTTTCAATTTATCTCATTCCTCAAGGGATTGGCAACTTAAAAATCAATTCGTATTTGTGCTTTACTTTCGGTTTTGATTGATGTAGGTCTTTTGAAAAATGAATCGATTTGCTTCAATTTAGAACGGTAACAGTTCCAAGGAGGCGGTAATGATCAACAGGAATACGGTAAAGATCCTCGGCCTGAAACCCATTACCCGCGCCATGTGCCATGAATTTTACATCAAAATCAATACGGAATTCACCTCATCCGCGGCCATCAGGGAATCGGTATCCTGGTGGCAGGATGACCCTGAAAAGCTGAACAGCCTCTGGTGGGTGATGAACTATTATTCAGACCGGCTTGATCCGGACAGGAATTTAAGGGCTTTTGTGGAAAAAAACCTTGATTCCCTGGCACAGAAAACAAGGGCCTCATCGCAGGCCTGACGCTTTTTTCTAAAGCCTTTTCCGGCTTGCATCATCAGTGTTCTGCCAAGGCGTATTAAGGGGATAATTTATGCCATCGCTGGGTGGTTGGCACCGGGCATCCTATTTTAAATAAAATGCCCGGCGGCTGGATCGGGAGAGGGTTTAATATATGGGTTTCATGGCGCCCATATAGGCCCGGAGTTCCTGGCCGATCCATTCCACGCCCGTGGAGCGGATGGCCTCATTTACCCGGATGAGTTCAATATTGTCCACGCCGGTGGAGCGGGCCTCGAGGCCTTTGCCGATGACGGCGGCATCCAACTTTTTCATGAACCCGGAAAGCAGGGGCAGGGCCTTGTGGTTAAACAGATAACATCCGTATTCGGCTGTGTCCGAGATGACCACGTTCATTTCATAAAGTTTTTTCCTGGCGATGAGGTTGGCAATGAGGGGTAGTTCATGCAGGGATTCGTAATAGGCGGATTCCTCGCCGATGCCGGTGTCTACCATGGTGTCAAAGGCCAGTTCCACACCTGCCTTGACCAGGGCGATCATGAGAATGCCCTTGTCAAAATACTCCTGTTCCGGGATGGGCGCGTCCATGGGCGTGGAATTTTCAAAGGCCGTCTGTGAGGTTTCTTTTCGCCATTTCAACAGGTCGGCATCATCTTTTTTCCAGTCTTCCATCATGGTTTTTGAAAACCGGCCGGACATGATATTGTCCATATGTTCGTGGTAGAGAGGAGTCAGAAGGGTTTTCAATTCTTCCGCCAGGTTAAAGGCCAGGATCTTGGCAGGGTTGGACAGCCGGTCCATCATATGGGTGACCCCGCCGTGCTTGAGGGCTTCGGTAACGGTTTCCCAGCCGTACTGGACCAGTTTGGAAGCAAATCCCGGATCGATTCCCTGTTCGATCATTTTGTCATAGCAGAGGAGGGACCCGGTCTGGAGGACACCGCAGAGAATGGTCTGCTCTCCCATGAGATCGGATTTGACCTCGGCCGTAAAGGAAGACTGGAGGACCCCGGCCCGGTCACCGCCGGTGCCGCAGGCATAGGCCTTGGCAAGGTCCATGCCCTCGCCCTTCGGGTCGTTTTCCCGGTGGACGGCGATGAG
>JAABTB010000406.1 GCA_011390085.1 Desulfobacula sp. | reverse complement strand
TTTGTGGGGATTGACCCTGCATCCTTCTTTTGCTGCAAATACCTTGGCAAATTCAATTCCATCTCCTTCAACAACAATATCAATATCCTCGTTGGGACGGTTCAACAAAAGATCTCTGACAAAGCCTCCCACCACAAACATATGATAACCCAGTTCATTGCCTGTTTTTCCTATATTTTCAAGAAGCCGGATCATCCGGTTGTCGAGGCGTTGATAAAGAATATTTTCGATCGGTCGGTTTTTAATATTTCGTTTAATACCGATTTCGGTTTCAGTATTGGTGATTTCCTTGTTGTGCTGGACCAGGTAATTAAGCAGATTGGTCCGGGTAATCACCCCCCTGATCCATCCATCGTCAATCACAGGCAGTATCCTGTGTTTTGCCTCAATGATAATGCTTTCAATCTGGGAAATATCTGCATCTGAAGAAACAAACCGGATTTCCGAATTCATATATTCTTTGACCGGCTGGCCGGATAATTTGTGATAAAGTGTTTTTTCGATCACCTGTCGTGTGATATAGCCTTCATAGGAGTTTTTTTCTTTGTCCACCACCAGCAAGGTATTGATATTATACCGGGTCATGAGATTGCCTGCTTCCTTGCAGGTCACATGAGGCTCAATGGTAATGGCAGGGGAGGTCATCAGATTTTTTGCAATCTGAACCCGCTTGATTTCTTTTTGAAGTTGTTCTAAGAGCCTCATTTCAATCTGGGCCAGAGCCTGATTGTCGATTTTTGCAGAGGCGGCATAGGCATGGCCCCCGCCTCCGAATGCAGATAATATCCTTCCGGCATCTACCTCTGGAAGGCGGTTTCGGGCGATTATACTAATTTTATTGTCCATGAGGGCAATGGCAAAAAAAACATCAAGGTTCTCCATCCGGACAACCTTTTGAACAATGGTTGCCAGATCCGTAATATAGGAAGGTGAAGAAATTACGGAAATAGAAACATCGACCCCGTTAATTTTATGAACCTTCATTTCGTTTAAAAGCTCATGGAGCCAGGTGACCTGTTCGGATTTGATTTCTTTTACCACAAAACCTGCGATGGTATTCAGGCTTGCTCCGCAACCCAAAAGAAAAGCCGCCTGTTCAAGGTCTTCCCGGCTAGTGGAGGAATAGGTAAACAAACCTGTATCCTCGTATATTCCCAAGGCCATGATAGTGGCCTCGTCCGGTGTGGGGATGATTTTTCTTTCCTGAAGAACCGAGCTTAGAATGGTTGCTGTCGAACCCGTAGTCCGGATTATTTCCAGACTACCTCTTAAATCTTCTTCCATGGCCGGATGATGGTCATATATATGAATTTCCATCTCTTTTTGATCAATCAGAAAAGATACATGAGGCAGTCTGTTTTTCTGTCTTGTATCCACAAGGACGAGTCGTTTTGTCTGTGAAAAATCCGTAGTACCAACATCGGCCATGTTCAGAAGATAACTCATGGAGTTGATGAAAAAATCCCGAAGATTTTTTTCCTGGGATCCTGGAAAAATGATGACCGAATCCGGGTAGAGCTTCTGGGCTGCAAGCATGGAGGCAATGGCATCAAAATCAGCATTGATATGGCTTGTTATGATTGTATCAGGATTTTTGGTGTTGCATTTTTTGCTCAAAAAATAACTCCTGTTGTATTCAATTAATAAAATTTATATAGTATATCTATCTTAAATTTACAAATGATCCGGCTTTGATATATGTAATTATCATCCGGGCCGTCTTGATCCGACTGATTAATAAGGATTTACCATGCCGACAGTTTTTGAGTGGAAAGGGAAAAATCCCAAAGGAAGAAAAGTAAAGGGGGAAATGGAGGCAGAGACTTCTGATCAGATTAAGCAGAATCTCCAGAGGCGGAAAATAACGCCGACCCTGGTTCGAAAGAAGCCAAAGGATCTTTTTGAGAATGTCAAATTTTTGCAACCCAAAGTCAAAGAAAATGACGTCATTATTTTTGCAAGACAGTTTTCAACCATGATCGATGCAGGCTTACCCCTTCTCCAATGTCTTGATATTCTTCATTCCCAGCAGGACAACCCCACCTTTAAGAAAAATCTGAAAAAAATAAAAGAATCTGTTGAATCCGGAGAAACCTTTGCCGATGCGTTAAAAAAATTCCCCAAAATATTTAATGAACTTTTCATTAATATGGTTGCGGCGGGAGAGGCCGGTGGTATCCTGGATGTTATTCTAAACCGGCTTTCCGCATATATGGAAAAAATGGCCAAGCTGAAGCGCCAGGTTAAAGGGGCCATGACCTATCCAATAATTACCATGATCGTTGCCGTCATCGTCGTGGCCATTATTCTTGTATTCGTTATTCCGGTTTTTTCCGAAATGTTTGCCGATTTCGGCTCTTCTTTGCCGACCCCCACTCTCATCGTGGTGGCCATGAGTAATTTTACCATCCATAATATCGGATACATCATTGGGGGAATTATTGCCATTGTCTTTCTTTTGCGAAGACTTTATGCAAACCCCAAGGGCCGTATTTTTATGGATGAGTTATTTTTAAGACTTCCCGTTATCGGTCTTCTGATTCGAAAAGTGGCTGTGGCCAAATTCACCCGGACGGCCAGCACCATGTTGTCGAGCGGTGTATCCATCCTT
>JAABTB010000405.1 GCA_011390085.1 Desulfobacula sp. | reverse complement strand
GGTCCGGGAGGGGAGCATGACGAGGCAGAACATGAGACACAGGGATAGAAACACAAATGTCTCTATCCCTGTGTCTCAAATTTTTACCAGTTTTTATACAGCAGTTCAAAATACCCAAAGGGTTTTACACAGGCCGGGCATTTTGAGGGTGCGGCTTTCCCCGTATGCAGGTAACCGCAGCTCAGGCAGCGCCAGACCTTTTCCTCTTCTTTTTCAAACACCCTGCCCATTGCAATATTATCGGCCAGCTCAAGGTAAAGTGTCTCATGGTGGGTTTCAGCCACGATAATCTTGTAAAAGGTATCGGCAGCCCGCTCAAACCCTTCTTCCTCGGCGATCACGGCAAATTTGGCATACATGTCCCGGCTGACGTATCTTTCCAGGGCCGCCGCCGAAATCAGGTTGGCCCGGGTATCCAGGATCACGCCCGTGGGAAAGGTCCACTGGATCTCAAGCTCCCCGCCGTTAAAGAATTTGAAAAACCGCAAGGCATGTTCAAATTCCTGGTTCGCCGTTTCATTAAAGATTTTGGCAATCTGGATATACCCTTCTTCCCGAGCCTGGTTTGCAAAAAAATCATACCGGGTCCGGGCCTGGGTTTCGGCTGCAAAGGAAGTATGAAGATTTTTGGCTGTCCGGCTTTCCCTGAACGCTGTCATATGTCCGCCTCTCGTTTATTCTTCGATGGTAATGGCTTCCGCGCCGCATTCCCGGGCTGCCCGGCGGACCAGGTCCTTGAGGTGATCGGGTATTTTTTTGACCTTGATGGTGGATTTCAACTGGTCCTCATCATATGCAAACACCTCGGGACAAATCTTGTTGCAGTTTCTGTCGCCCATGCACTGTTCGGTAACGGTTACTTTCATTGTTCTCTTCCTCCTTTTTAGGGTTGATTAAAAAAATTTCATCTTTTTTCTTTCCGCATCAGGCCATGGTAGATTTCAACCCATGCCAGCAGTTTTTTCGGTGCATGCGTTCTTTTCCATGCGCCTGCGGCGTATTTATTGGCTTCCGCCATGGTCGGATAAATATGGATGGTTCCCAGGATCTTATTCAACCCTATTCCATGCTTCATTGCAAGCACAAACTCGGCCATAATGTCGGCGGCATGGTGTCCCACGATGGTAACCCCCAGGATACGGTCCTTTCCCGGCACGGTCAATACCTTTACAAAACCGTGGTCTTCGGAATCGGCAATGGCCCGATCCAGGTCATCCAGATTGTATTTGACCATATCATAGGGGATGCCGGCCCGGGCCGCATCGGTTTCATTCAGGCCCACCCGGGCCACCTCAGGCTCGGTATAGGTAGCCCAGGGAATGGTGCGGTAATCCACGGGAAATTTTTTAAACCGGCCGAACAGGGCATTGACGGCGGCATACCAGGATTCATGGGATGCCGTATGGGTGAACTGGTAACGGCCGTGGACATCCCCGCTGCAAAAAATATTGGGGAAATTGGTCTGCAAAAATTCATTGGTTTGAATATTGGCGTTTTTATCCAGCTCAACCCCTAATTCTTCAAGACCGAATCCTTTGACACTGGGCACCCTGCCCAGGGCAATGAGGATCTCATCAAAGCTGATCCCGACTTCCTGCCCCCCATGATCGCAGACCAATTCTTTCTTCTCCCCGGAAATCCTGATTTCCCTGGCGCCATGGTTCAAAAGAACACGGACGCCTTCTTTTTGGAATCTGTCCAGGACCATGGCGGCGGCGTCCGGGTCTTCCTTTTTCATGATCCTGCTGCCCCGCTGGACAAGGGTCACGCTTGAGCCCAGCCGGGAAAAGCATTGGGAAAGCTCGCATCCGATGGGCCCGGCGCCCAGCACCACCAGCCTTTTCGGGAGGGTCCGGATATCCCAGATCGTGTCCGAGGTCAGATAACGGATGGTTTCCAGGCCCGGAAGGCCAGGCACCAGCGGTTTTGCACCGGTAGCCACAAGGATGTTCCGGGTGGTCAGGACCCTTCCGCCCACCTCTACTTCAAAGGGGGAACGGATGTGCGCCCTGCCTTTGATGCAGTCCACCCCCAATCCTTCATACCGCTCCACCGAATCATGGGGTTCCACTTTCTTGATAACGGCCTGGACCCGGTCCATGACCTTTGCAAAGTCAAATTCAACGGATGCCCTGTTGAATCCGAATTCTTCCGCCCTTTTGAACCGGGAAAGCAGTCTTGTGGCGGCAATCAGGGCTTTACTGGGAACACAGCCGGTATTCAGGCAATCCCCGCCCATTTTATCGGTCTCGATGAGGGCCACCCTTGCCTTTACCGCGGCAGCGATATAGGCTGCCACGAGCCCGGCCGACCCGGCTCCGATGACGACCAGGTTATAATCATAGCGCCCCGGTCTCGGGAACCGGGAAAAAACCTTTCTCTGCCGGATAAAAGAGGCAAAGCGCTTGGCCATGAAAGGAAACAGACCAAGGAGGGCAAAGGAAATCATGAGGCCCGGCGACAGGATGTTGGAGAGGGAATCGATTTGAGCAAGGGCTGTTCCGGCATTGACAAACACCAGGGTGGCCGGCAGCATTCCGGCCTGGGAAACCAGGTAAAAAATCCGGGTTTTGATGGGCGTCAGGCCCATGGCCAGGTTGATCAGAAAAAAG
>JAABTB010000404.1 GCA_011390085.1 Desulfobacula sp. | reverse complement strand
TGGGATCCGGGATGCAGATGAGCCTTGCCCCCAGCATGGTTGACATTAAAAGGGCCACGGGGATCCCGAAGCTGTGGTACCAGGGCAGGACTCCCAGGAAGGCGTGAAAATTTCCCTTATACAGGGGTTCCGGTTTCTTGCCCTCTCCGTGGACAAACCGGCCGTAGTGGTAGATGCCCATGACATCATAGGTAAAATTGGTATGGGTCAGTTCCGCACCCTTGGGCACACCGGTGGTGCCGCCGGTATAAAGCATGATGGCGGTGTCGTTTTCAGGATCGATGGTCACGGCCGGCGGGTTGGGTTTGCTGGAGGCGACAATATCGTCATACATGAGGTGGCCGGGCTTGATGCTGCCCGCGGTGGGAATCTTGCCCAAGAGGCTGCCCAGGATGGCCTTGACTTTCGGCAGATAGGATTTGATATTGCACAGGATCACGGTTTCGACGGCGGTCCCTTCAATGGCCTTTACCGTGTTGGGGTAAAATACGGGATGGTCCATGCAGAACACGATTTTGGATTCGGAATTCTTCAACTGGTAATTGAGTTCGGCCGGGGTGTAGACCGGGTTGCAGTTGACGGCAACAGCGCCGGCCTTGAGAATCCCGAAAAGGACTTCAGGAAACTGGGGCAGGTTGGGCAGGAAAATCGCCACCTTGTCGCCTTTTCGAATGCCCCGTCCGCTCAGGAAATTGGCAATGCGGTCTGCCGTATCTTTGACCTGGGCATAGGTTCTGGAAGCCCCGTTAAACTGGGTAAAAATGCTGTCCGGATAGGCTTTGGCAGAATCATCCAGGAATTTGAAAATAGGAAATTGATAGTCGGTAAATGTGTGTACAACGCCTTCGGGCCAGTAAGGGGTCTTCCATGCTGCGTCACTCATCTTTTTTCTCCTTTTGTTCAGGGTGTCTGACAAAGATAAAGAGGTTTATCTTATGCGTTAATAAAACGGTTTCCTTGTCTGGTTGTTTATACAGGGAAGTTCAAGGGAAAGAAAAGCTTTTTTTTGAGTAAAATTGGGGTTGCCCCATATCCCGGGTTTCAGAATATAAATCCCGGTGATCTTTTTTAACGGTTGATAAACAAAGGATGCAGTGATAAGGGAGATATTTGAAAACCATGCAAAATCTCAAAAGCTAAAAAAGGAGATGAATATATGATGAAAAAACCATATCAATGCCTTTTGATTGTATTATTCGGCATGCTGGTCTTTGCCGGGCCTTCTTTCGCCGAGGATATGTATGTGGCAAGCGTTACGGAAATTTCTTTGCGGACCGGCCCCAACGTGGATAACAAAATTATTGCCATGCTGAAAACCGGGAGTAAGCTTGAGATCATCGAGTTCAATAAAGATTGGTCCCAGGTTAGAACAGACAATGGAAAATCAGGTTGGGTCTTATCCCGGTTCATCACCCCGAAAAAACCGGAAATCCTTTTGCTGGATGAATTGAAAGAAAAAAACCAGAATCTTTTATCGAAGATAGCCCAATTGGAAGAAGAAAATAAGTCTCTTGCCGGTAAAACGGCATCCCTGGTTGAACTGGAGGATAAATTCAATAAACTGCAGCAGGATTCTGCGGAATTTTTAAAACTCGAGGCCAAATACAAGGACACAATCCAGCAGAACGAGGCCCAGAAGGCATTCATTGAAAAGCTGGAAGCCGATATGGACAGTGACCCCAAACTCTGGTTTCTCATCGGTCCCGGTGTTTTTATTGTGGGCTTGTTTTTTGGGTTGAGTAGCCGTAAAAAGAAGAGACCCAGCCTATTATGATCCAAAAAACCGATTTTCTGGTGATCGGCAGCGGGATTGCCGGTTTAAGCTATGCCCTGAAAGCCGCAAAATTCGGCAAAGTCACCATCATCACAAAGAAACAGATACGGAAAACCAATACGGCCCTGGCCCAGGGCGGGGTGGCCGCCGTATTCAGCCAAACGGATTCCTTTGACCTGCATATTCAGGACACCCTTGCCGCGGGGGACGGGCTTTGCAACAAAGAAGTCGCCGCCATGGTGGTGAAAGACGGACCTGAAAGAATCCGGGAGCTTGTCAAATTTGGGGCTGCCTTTAATAAGGCGGGAGAAGGGGAATATGATTTTTCCCTGGGCCGGGAAGGCGGGCATTCGGCCAAGAGAATTGTCTATGCCCAGGACCTGACCGGCCGGGAAATCGAAGAGACCCTGGTCCGGAATATTGTAGCGGATAAGAATATCACCATTTTGGAAGATCATATTGCCGTCAACCTCATCACTCTTTCCAGCAGCATCCGGAGCGGGCTCCTGGTGACCCGGCATGAGAATATCTGTTGCGGAGCCTATGTCTTAAACAATCAGGCCGGGAAAATAGAAACCATCCATGCCGGAATTACCCTTCTGGCCACCGGGGGGGCCGGCAAGGTCTATCTGTATACTTCAAACCCGGATATTGCGACGGGGGACGGCATTGCCATGGCTTACAGGGCCGGGGCCTCGGTGGCAAATCTGGAATTTGTCCAGTTTCACCCCACCTGCCTGTTTCATCCCGAGGCCAAGAATTTTCTGATTTCCGAGGCGGTCCGTGGGGAAGGGGCAATTCTCATGGATGCCAAAGGCAGCCGGTTCATGGACAAATATTCTCCGGA
>JAABTB010000403.1 GCA_011390085.1 Desulfobacula sp. | reverse complement strand
GAAAATCAGTGAATATATTATCTGTACAATTTTATTGGCCGGAATATTTATTCTCAATAGAAGCAAAAAAAAATTTGAGCCGAAGATCTATAGAAATGTGCTTCTTTCTATTATATGCACCATTATATCAGAGCTTGCCTTCACCTTTTATATCAATAATTATGGATTTTCAAACTTGGTCGGTCATTATTTCAAACTCTTTTCATTTTATTTGATTTATAAAGCAATAATTGAAACTGGAATGCGTCAGCCATATCAATTGATTTTTAAGGAACTTGACGCCACCAACAAGAATCTAAAAAATGAAATCAATGCCCGAAGCGAAGTTGAAAAAGAACGTGAAAGGATAATCGTAAAACTTCAAAATGCTTTGTCAGAAGTAAAAACATTAAGCGGTCTTTTGCCTATTTGCTCTCATTGCAAGAAAATTCGTGATGACAAAGGATATTGGAATCAGCTTGAAGTTTATATCCATGAACATTCTGAGGCAAGATTCAGCCACGGGATCTGCCAGGAATGCGCAAAAAAATATTATCCGGGTTATGACCTTTATAAAGATACCCCTGAAAAAGAATGAATTTAATACAAGCACATTTTTAATTCGGCGCTCAAAACAGTTGCATTCTGCTAAAAACTTTTCGGAGAGGAATTTTTAATGTCCTGAATCAACTAATGTCTTTTCCAAAGAGAGGATTATGGATCTGATCCTTGATAAACGGGATAGCAGTATTTAATTCATAAGCACCATATCCCACCCCTCTGCACACAGGAACAAGAGAATACAAGGGTAGTGCTTGCCCTATGGATTTCGATACTGTGGGGGTTTGGGATGGGATACTTGAAGGTGCTTGATGGGTGTTTAAAGGTTCTGGGAGGATTGGTGTTGAGGGATACTGTACGGTGGTACTGCTGGGTTGATACTGCTTTTTATTATACTACGGTATCATCCTCCTGATTAAAATCTTCCTCATTTTGCTTCCGATTTTTTTCATCATCGGCCAGGTCCTCTGATAAAGGGCCTATGATCATCCAGTCCTCAACATCAAAAAAATCACACATTTTCATCTTTTCCTTTTTGATTGGGATAAATCGGGCATTATCAGGGAGCCAGGCCCTGAATCTTTCTGGTATTTCGCCCTGGCACCAAAGATTACAGGTTTCAACTGTCCTGCCATCATTGAAATGGATGGCAAATCTTATGCCGCCAAAGCCCATGGGGCCGAATGTGTTTGCTCCCATCATATAATGCTGGCCGGCAACGATTACCCTTCTTTTTTCATCTTCTTCCGGCATCGTTATTTTTTTGAGCCAGAATGAACAATCAAAACAGTTTTCATCCAGATAGGATTCAGGGGTATGATTTCTGATAAAGGGTTTTTTGCAGGATGGGCATATCTTGGCGCTGTTATTCATGATTTTCTCCTTCATGGCTTATATTGGCATCTTCCAGGGCCTTTTTGCTGCAGATAGGGCAGATCGCATGGCTTATAATCGGAAGCCCCATCTTCTCCAGTTTCAAGGTAAATTCGGTGTGTTCGCATTCCTTGGTGCCCATGGATTTACCGCACCAGGCACATTTTATTTCGTAGACCATTTTTTATCTCCTTAATTTTTGAAAAAGTTTTTCACTTCTATTTGGTAACGAGGCTACATAATTGATTTTAAGGTTTGACCAGGGAAAGGATCTGACCCCCGGTTTTTTCGAATTTATAGACATCCGCTGTGGACAGGCCGTCCATTTTTGCTGAAGCAGTGAATGCGTTAATGATATGGAACATCGTATTACCCGGCTCCTGTTCAAACACTGCTTTTACGATCTCTGCTTCATTCTGGGAAAGGCCGAACCGCCTGCAAAAGGCTTCAATGGAGCGAACAGGGTCATGGACATGGGATTCACGGGAGAGTTTGAATTTCATCCGGCTCCTGTCTGACCCATCCCTCACCATGGCAAGGGTGGCGGCGAAGTTTTTCAGGCCCCGGGAACTGATATGCTTGAACCTGGATTCCCTGGCCTTTGCGATGGATATGAGCCCGTTGGTACAGACCAGGCGATAAAAGAAGGATTCAATGCTGAATGCGATCAGACCGACCTCGGAATTGGCAAAAGCAACACCCGGAATAATTTCATCCAGAGGTCCCCCGGCATTGACCCCAAAGGCTTTGTCGTATTCCGGAATCTTCAACAGGAACATGCCATGGTCGAGCGAATACTGAACCTGCAGATGAGGCTCAAATCCCAGTTGAATGAGCTGGGCCAGGATTTCCATATTGTCCATGGGCTTATATCTTTCGGTGAAAACAGCCCGGAGCGAGTTACCGTTGAACCGGCAAAAGAAGGTATCCCGGTTCTTTTTTTCCTGTTCGATCCAGTAATTGAGGTTCCGGGCCTGCAAATCTTGCGGACACCGCATAAGATAAGAATGAGGAACCCGCAAGCGGTTGGCTAATAGGTTTTGGGCGCTGGCGGCCACATCGACCTGCTTGCCGGATATCCACATCTGATTCAGGCTGTCAAAAGACATTTCCTGAACCGGTATGATTTCGTCAAAATGATTTGCTGATTGCTGATGCACTTCGTTGATAACGGTTTCAAGGGTGGTGATTTTAGGCATGATATTCTCCTGTT
>JAABTB010000042.1 GCA_011390085.1 Desulfobacula sp. | reverse complement strand
GCTGACTTGTTTCAGGCATTTGCCAAAGGCTTCCTTGATTTCTTTTTTCTTCTCAGGATAGGTAGCGACAAAATGATTTACCACCTCATCTTTCAGATCACCCAAAGCTTTCTGGCGCTCAATTTTTGTCTTGATCTGAACTTCCTTATAAATTTTATCCTTTGCAAAATCTGTTATCTCGGTAGCCAGCGCTTCATCTCTTGCCGCCGGAACAAACAGCTTTTTCCCCTTGCCAAGCGCTTGTTTTAACTGAATTTGCAGATCAATTATAGGCTGCATGGCTTCATGACCAAAAAAGATGGCGTCCAGCATATCTTTTTCCGAGACAATATTGGCTCCGCCCTCAACCATGACCACTCCGGTTTTCGACCCGGCTACCACCAGTTCGATATCGCTTTCCTTCATCTGTTCCATGGTGGGATTGGCGATGAATTGGCCATCCACCCTGCCGACTTTAATACCGGCAATGGGGCCGCCAAAAGGGATATTCGAAATTTCAAGGGCGGCGGATGCGCCGATCAAGGCCAGGGTATCCGGTTCATTGATCTTGTCCATGGACAGAACGGTGGCAATGACCTGGGTTTCGAAATTATAATCCTTTTCAAAAAGCGGGCGGATGGGCCGGTCTATCAATCTTGCCGTCAAGGTTTCCTTTTCAGAAGGCCTGCCGATTTCACGCCTGAAATAATTTCCCGGAATTCTTCCGGCTGCATAAATTTTTTCCTGGTATTCCACCGTCAACGGCAAAAAATCAATCTCCTCTTTGGGGTCTTTTGAGGCCACTGCCGTAACCAGCACAATGGTTTCTCCATAGGTCACAACAACTGCCCCCGATGCCTGTTTGGCGATCTTCCCGCTGCTGATGGACAATTCTCTTCCATTAATGGTTGTCGTAAATACTGTTTCTTCCATATTTTCTCCTCTAATAATAAAGGCGGAAACTGCAAGGAAATTTCCAAAACGAATAAACCCGCATCTTTGCCATTAAATCTTCATTTAATGGCAAAGATGCGAACTTATTTAAAAAAATCCCTGTAAATTTCCGCCCGGTTAAAAATAGCAAACCGGTTTTTGACCCGAATATTGTCAAAAACCGGCTGTCTGACATTCTATCTTCTAAGTCCGAGTCTTTCGATTAATGAACGGTATCTGTTCACATCTTTTTTCTTGACATAATCCAGTAGGCTTCGACGCCTTCCGACAAGAATCAAAAGACCCCGTCTTGAATGATGGTCTTTCTTATGTACCTTAAGATGCTCTGTAAGATAGTTGATACGGTGGGTCAAAATCGCGACCTGCACCTCGGGTGAGCCTGTGTCTGACTCGTGGAGCTTGAACTGCTGGATCATTTCCTCTTTTTCTTGTGCTAACATAATTTTTTCCTATCCTTATATCTGGAATAAATAAAACATGGCATGCTTTGATAATCTTATTTTTTTATAGTCTTCCATCCAATATTCCATTCAGAGAAGAAGATTCAAAACAGATTGTCATGCCATCACAAATGCATCGGGTCATTCATACCAGTTAACTTGTAAAAACGCAAGAATATTTATATTCCTGACCGTTTTCACCCGGTTGAACAATGGCCAGAAGATTATTCCCATCATCAGTTATCCGGATAAAGGACTCCTGATGAACCGAAATCGATTCAAAATCGCTGGTGAAAAGTTTCTTGCCGAATTTAATTTTTTCGGCCGTTCCGGCATCAGCCAAAACCCTTGGCAGAGATTCAAGACATTTCGAAAGCGGTATGATCCGCTCTTCGATGTCCATTTTTTCAAATTTTTCAAGAGAATCCAGCATAACGGCATTCTCCAGCCGAAAAGGGCCGGACTCCGTCCTGCAAAGCGCTGATAGATGGGCTCCGCATCCGAGTTTTCTGCCGATATCAAAGGCAAGACTCCGGATATAGGTGCCGGATGAGCAAAAAACATCAATATCCACATGGGGCAGGTCTATTTGTTTGATCAGGATATCGAAAATCTCAATCCGGCGGGGGGGTTTCAGGATCATTTTCCCCTGACGGGCCAGTTCATAAAGGGGGCGTCCCTCATGTTTCAGAGCAGAATAGGCCGGCGCCACCTGCTCCTGGATACCGGAAAACGAGTTCACAACCGCTTCGATGTCGTGGGTCCTTAGGGTGTCTGTCATTCCTTGGGGTGCCGTTGAAATGATTCTACCCGTGGGATCATAGGTGTCCGTCTCAACCCCGAGACAGATCCTGGCCAGATATCGTTTATGGCCATCCAGAAAAAATCTGGAGATCCGGGTACCTTGATCGATTCCGCACAATAAAAGCCCTGTGGCAAAGGGATCAAGGGTCCCGGTATGGCCTGCTTTTTTTGCACCCAAAGTCCTCTTTACACGGGCCACCACCTGGGCGGAACTCATGCCCTCAGGCTTATGGATGGGGAGAATGCCGCTTTTCATCTGGTGTGTGATACTCTTTATACTTCAGAGATCCCGCTTGTGGCGGATTTGATGAGTTCGTCCATTTTTGCGGCCTTATCAAAAGAATCGTCATGGACAAATTTTAACTCGGGCATGTATTTGAGTCCTAATTTCGGTGCAATGCTTTTCCGGATAAACCCGCTGGATTTGCGAAATCCTTCCAAAGCCTCCTTGATCCGCTTTTGATCACCAAATACGGCAATATAGACATGGGCGATCCGAAGATCCGATGATAGTTTGACGCCGCTGATGGTGGCCATCTCTATCCTCGGGTCCTGCATTTTTTTACTCAGCAGCTCGGTAATGACGGATTGAATCCTGACACTGATTCTTTCCGCCCTTGAGTAGGGTCTCATGGATTAATCAGCCTTATATTTTCGTTCTTCAACTTCGTAACACTCAATGGTATCGCCGATTTTGATATCATTATACCTGTCAAGGCCGATACCGCATTCATAACCCTGCTCCACTTCTTTAACATCATCCTTAAAACGTCTGAGGGAGGACAAAGCGGTATCACATTTAATGACCCCGTCTCTCAGGAGCCGTATCTTTTTACCACGAATCACTTTTCCTTCTGAAATATGGCATCCGGCAATGGTTCCCATCTTCGGAACAACAAAGGTCTCCCGGACTTCGGCCCGGCCGATAATGATTTCATGGAAGGTGGATGGCATCATGCCGTCCAATGCGGATTTGATGTCATTAATTACATCATAAATAATATCATAGAACCGCATATCCACATTTTCATCCTTGGCTAGGGCCCGGATCTGGGGTGTGGGCCGGACGTTAAACCCAATGATGATGGCATCGGATACCGCAGCAAGGGACACATCCGATTCATTAATGGTGCCGGTGCCGGAATGAACGATTTTAACATCCACTTCTTCCTTGGCCAGTTCCTTTAATGAATCGTTCAGGGCCTCAATGGAACCCTGGACGTCTGCTTTCACAATGAGTTTAAGTTCCTTGATTTCAGCAGCACCCAGATTCTCAAACATCTTCTCAAGATTTGCCCGGCTCTTCTTAGCCAATTCCTTTGCTCTTTGTTTCTGCATTCTGTGGCCTGCAATCTGTTTTGCATCCTTTTCCGACGCGACGGAAATAAATTCATCACCGGCATTGGGGATCCCGTTCAAACCAACAATTTCAACCGGCGTGCTCGGACCTGCTTCTTTAATTCTGTTACCGGCATCATCGATCATGACCCTGATCCGTCCGGAATGAAGGCCACAGACAATGGGGTCTCCGTCCCGCAAGGTTCCCTGCTTGACAAGGACTGTGGCAATGGCTCCGCGTCCGACATCAAGACGGGATTCAACCACATAACCCGTCGCTTTTCGATCGGGATTTGCCTTGAGTTCCAGAACCTCGGATTGCAGCAGAATCATTTCAAGGAGTTCATCAATCCCTTTGCCTGTCTTGGCAGATACTTTGACGAAAATAACATTCCCCCCCCATTCCTCAGACAGAAGATCATACTCTGAGAGCTCTCTCATAATTCTGTCGGGATCTGCTCCGGGTTTATCCATTTTGTTGATGGCCACCACGACCGGTACGCCGGCTGCTTTTGAATGATTGATGGCCTCAATAGTCTGGGGCATGACCCCGTCATCGGCAGCGACCACAAGGATAACAATATCGGTGACCTGTGCCCCCCTGGACCGCATGGCCGTAAAAGCGGCATGACCGGGTGTATCCAGGAAGGTCACCCGCCCGCCTTTAGGGGTCTGAACATTATAGGCGCCAATGTGCTGGGTGATTCCGCCGGCTTCTCCACTGGCAATTTTTGATTTGCGGATCACATCCAGAAGGGATGTCTTGCCATGGTCCACATGGCCCATGATGGTAACCACCGGAGCCCTTTCAATCCTTTGGCCTTCATCCTCTTGGCTTTCTTCGATATGAAGGAGGGTTTCTTCTTCAAAAGATGCTTTTTCAACCTCAAACTCAAATTCAGTCGCAACCAGAACAGCCGTATCAAAATCGATGGTTTGATTCACGGTTGCCATGACACCCAGGGTCATCAATTTTGCTATCATCTCATTGGCTTTGATTCCCATGCGTTTTGCGAGTTCGGCCAGCTCGATGGCCTCGTCAATTTTAACTCTTCTTTTGATGGCCTTGGGCGTGGTAATCTGAGTTTTTTGAAACTTGCCCTTTTTATTTCCCTTTGCTTCCTTTTTTCCCCGTTTTTTACGGCTATGGGTGGTATTGTATAAAGCTTCTCCCTCAATAACGGATTTTTGTTTACGCTGCTTTTTTTTGCCAAAGGAAAGGCTTTCATCACCAAAAATAGCCGGTTTTTTTTCTTTTTTCCATTTTCCTGCATCTATTTCATCCGGTTTAATGGTATCGCTGAGAGGAATCTCTTTTTCAGGAATTTCATTAAAAGGCGTCGACAATGGGTCTTTAACAACAAACGGCCTTTTCCTGGGAGCCTCTGTACGGGGATCGCTTTTCGGACCCGGCCATTTTTTGTCTTCAACCGGGGCTGGTTTTCTTAAATTTTCAAGAGCAATGGGGTCTGCTATTTTGACGATTTTTGCAGGCGTGGACTTTTTCTTCTTTTTCTTCTTTTTTGCCTTTTCGTCTCTATCTTCAATGTTCAGCGAGTCAGTCTCCGTAACGGCCATCTCATTTTCCACAAAGGGTTCAGGTTGATTCTCCGACAAATTCTCATCACTGAGAGCGGGGTTTTCCATATGGTTAAGATTGGGGCTCATTTCTTT
This sequence comes from Desulfobacula sp., assembly GCA_011390085.1. Taxonomy (GTDB): domain Bacteria; phylum Desulfobacterota; class Desulfobacteria; order Desulfobacterales; family Desulfobacteraceae; genus Desulfobacula. The sequence goes on along the minus strand of JAABTB010000042.1, from coordinate 6,088 downwards.
GGCATCGGGCTCTGCTGCCGCTTCTGTTTCTTTCCCGACTTCAATATCCGAAACAATAGAGTCTTGCCCGGAAATTTTTACAGAATCTGCCGGTTCATCACTAACAGGGGAGTCTATCACGGCAGGTCTGATGATCTTGGCGGGCTGGACCTTTTTTATGAGGGATTTGTCTTTTTGGGGCTCGGTTTCAACACTCTTGGGGGCTGGCGTCATTACCGGAACCTTTGGCATTTCTTCGTGAATGTTAGGGACAGCCACCGGTGGAGTGTCTTCCCCGGTGGCAGGCGTTATGTCTTCATCACCTTCGGGCTCTGGAGTTTCATCGGCCGGTGACCTGCGTCTTCGGATAACGGACGGCTTTACCTTAACTTCATTTTTCCCTTTTTCCCTACCAAACAGGCTTCGTTTAATCGCGCTGATATCGCTGTCTTCCAGAGAACTCATATGGCTTTTAACTTCAATCTTCAATTCCTTCATTTTATTAAGAAGTGCTGTGTTCGTCATGTTCAGATCTTTTGCCAGCTCGTATACTCTGATCTTCGCCATATATTGCCCCCAAAATTTTGTTCTCTTTTGATAATCTTCCCGTTCTGCCCGCCGATAGTCTCATGCCCTTAGCTTTTTTCACCGTCCTGGACCTGTTCATCGTCTTCCGCTTTTTTTAGGCCCCTGTCCGGGTCCTCTCCATTTAATTCTTCTTCCAGAAGAACCTTGGCATCATCCATTATTTCTTTGATTCTGGATTCGTCAAAGCCCGTAATCTGAGCAAGATCTTCAACCTCGGCTTCCGCAATGTCCAATAGTGAAGAATATCCGCCCTTGAATAATGTTTCCGCCAAAGGCAAGCCCACGCCTTTCAGCTTCATCAGGGCATCATATCCTTCTTTGAGTTCACGGCTGTATTCCGCCTCGCTGGTGACTTCCAGATGCCAGCCGGTTATTTCACAGGCAAGGGAAACATTCTGCCCCCCCTTTCCGATGGCTATGGAAAGGTAATCATCTGCCACAATCACCTCCATGGATCGATTGTCTTCATCAATAATGACCCTTGCAATCTCGGCAGGAGACAGGGCATTACAGACAAACCTGGCAATATCCGGACTCCATTGAACAATATCAATTTTTTCACCTCGAAGCTCCTGAACAATATTCTGAACCCGATTTCCTTTAATACCGACACAGGCTCCTACGGGATCTACATCCGAATCGGATGAAGACACGGCGACCTTGGCCCTCACACCTGGAACCCTGGCTGCGCCGCGAAGGGTTACAATTCCTTCTGCAACCTCCGGCACTTCGGTTTTAAATAATTCGATTACAAATTCAGGATGGGTCCGGGAAAGAACAATCTGTGCGCCCTTTGATTCTTCCAGAACATCCAGAACATAGGCCCTGATCCTGTCACCCCGCTTATAACTTTCCTTGGGCATCTGGTCCCTTGGTCTCAGCACAGCCTCAGCCTGGCCCAGATTAACGATGATACTTCCCCGATCAAAGCGCTGAACAATCCCATTGATTATTTTACCCTTTTTATGGATAAAATTATCATAAATGGCATTTCTTTCCGCTTCCCGCATTTTCTGAATAATGACCTGCTTGGCCGACTGTGCAGCAATCCGCCCGAATTCTTCAGTATCGATACGGATTCCGAGGCTATCCCCGATCTCACATTCAGGATCATATTCATTTCCTTCTTCGATGGTCAGTTCACTGTCCGGATATTCAACTTCCTCTACCACTTCTTTAAAATGGAAAACCTCGACCTCGCCTGTTTTATTATCATAATGGACTTCGATATCCGCTCTTGGCCCGATTTTCTTTCTAGCCGCTGAAATAATCGCTTCTTTTATGGTATTTATAAGAACTTCCGGCTCAATTCCTTTTTCTCGGCTTACCTGGTCAATAACCCTTTTAATATCCGTGATAAACATGCTTACGTGTTCTCCATATTACTGACCTGCAAGTATTGCTTTGCTGATCGCATGGTCTTTTATCTCAACCTTTTTCCCATCAACCGCAATCACAACAGAATCATCATTAATTATCTCAAGAATCCCGGTAAACTTTTTTTTGTTCTCAATCAACTCCGCTGTCTCGATTTTTACCCGCTCACCCTTGAATCTGAGAAAATCCTCCTTTTTCTTCAAAGGACGGTTGGGCCCGGGAGAAGAAACCTCGAGCCGGTATTTGCCGATATTCTCAATATACACATCAATCAAATCTCCCAGTTGGCGGCTGGCGTAAACGCAATCTTCCAGTGTAATGCCGCCGGGCTTATCCAGAAAAAAACGAACAATCTTTTCCTGGTTGAAAGAAACAACCTCCAGATGCACAAGCTCAAAATTTTCAGCCTGGCATAGGGGTTCTGCCACTTCCCTGATCTTTTCAACAAAAAAATTGCTCTTTTTCAGCCCAACACCCATATCTTCGCAGCACCTTATATCCTCAAATACAAAAACGGGCAGATGCCCGTTCCCGATACAAAATCCATGCCTTACCTGCAATGGCTCAGATTATTTCATAAATCCCATAAATGGAACAAACCTGCCTCCCATCCTAAGATGGAGCGGGCAACGAGGTTCGAACTCGCGACATCAAGCTTGGGAAGCTTGCACTCTACCAACTGAGTTATGCCCGCATCAGCCGTGGAATATATCAATCTCTATCCGGTTTGTCAACAACCCTTTTCCGTAGCATGTGCCGCTAAAGTTCCGGCAAATACGCATCAAATTCATTCAAAAGCATTTTTGTGAGGGCGTCATGAATCTTTTGAATATTTTTTTCTTTTAGGGTTTTTTCCTCGGACCGGTAAATAATTCTATACGATAAAGACTTTTTGCCCTCGGAAAGAGGTGGGCCTTCAAAAGCGTCAAAAAGAAAAATGTGTTCAATTAAAGACTCTCTGCCGAAAAAAGCGTCCATTTGTTTTAAAACCGATCCAACCGCAATGGAAGTGCTCACAATAATCGTGATGTCTCTTGAAATGGAAGGGAATTTCGGAAGCAGCCGGGCGGTAATGGACCCCGGCAACAGATTCTGGATGGCATTAAAACTGAAGTCAAAAACAAAGGCATCTTGCTTTAATCCGAAATTCTTTAAAACCTTGGCATCCATTTTCCCAAGGGTGCCGATCAGCATATCTCCTGATTTGATAAAGGCCGCATGCCCTTTTTGATAATAGGGAAAGGATTGATCCTCAATTCTCTCAAACTTCAAATCCCGGATCATAAGGGCTTCAAAAAAGCCCTCAACCACACCCTTCAGATCAAAAAAATCAATTTCAGATTTTTTTGAATACCAGGTCTGCTCTGATCGATTGCCTGTCAAAAGGCCTGCAACCATTTCAATTTCTTCCGGAAGGTCGCCCTTTTGGGTCGCATGAAATATCTTTCCGATCTCAAAGATTCTCACAGAGGGTGTCTGCTGGGAATTATTCTTTTTCATGGTTTCCAGAAGGCCTGGAATCATTGAACTTCTTAAAACCGACATCTGATCGGAAATGGGATTTAAAATGGTCTCTACATTTCTTTTTTTGTCTTCTCGGGCAAGATTCAACCGGTCACATGAATTTTCATGGATAAAATTATAATTGATGGCTTCGGATAATGAGAAGCCCGACAAAATCCGGCGGATCTTTTTTCTGAGACCCACTTTGGGAGAAAGCGGCCGGCCCTCGGCCGGCACCAGCGGATAACTGGTTTGAATATTGTTATAGCCCCACAGTCTAGCCACTTCTTCGGAAAGGTCCTCGGGCCGTGTCACATCCACCCTGAATGACGGGACTCCCACCACCAGCTTATCTTCATCCTTTTTTTCGACTTCAAATTCAACGGATTCCAATATTCGTTTTATGGCGTCGGCATCAAGATTGGTACCCAGCCTGGCGTTCAAGGCGGTGGCGCTCAACTCAATATCTGTTGGTACAAATTTTTCAGGATAGACATCAATATACCCTTGTGCAACAGTGGCGTCACAGAGTTCCGCAATCAATGAAACCGCTCTTTTAAGTGCATTCACGGTTCCATCCGGATCAATACCGCGTTCGAACCTGTGGGAAGCATCCGTTGCAATTCCGGTGATTTTTGCGGTTTTCCTAATGGAAATCGGATTAAAATAGGCGCTTTCAATCAAAACCCGGGTGGTGTTATCCGTAATCTCGGAGTTTTCACCCCCCATTACACCGGCCAGTGCTACAGGCCTTTCACCGTCACAGATCATCAGCATATCCGGCTGAAGGGTGTGGGTTTTACTGTCAAGGGTTGTAAATTCAGAATCGCTGCCTGCTCTCCGGACAATAATTTTTCCCTTTGCCACTCGATCAAAATCAAATGCGTGAAGGGGCTGGCCCATCTCCATCATCACAAAATTGGTAATATCCACTACATTATTAATAGGGGCCAGTCCGACGGCCTCAAGCCTCTCCTTCAGCCAGAAGGGCGAAGGCTTGATTTTCACATCAAACAAAAGGCCTGCAGAATATCTCGGGCAAAGATCAGGGGCCAGAATCTCAATTTCGGCATGGGTATGGATGGACTCTTTCCCGATTTTTTCTCTGGAAAGAGAGAACAAAGGAGGCTTTACTTTCTGCCCGGATTCGGTAAAAGCCCCCATTTCCCTTGCAACACCGATCATGCTGAGGCAGTCCGGCCGGTTGGGGGTCAAATTGAGTTCAAAAATAGTGTCGGATAATTTCAATGCCTGGTCAAGAGGGGTTCCGGCCTCATACTCACCTTCAAGGTCCATGATCCCTGACGCATCCGAATTCAACCTCAATTCAGATGCGCTGCACAGCATCCCTTGAGAAATTTCTCCTCTGAGTTTTCCTGCCTGTATTTTTAAATCTCCGGGAAGGACGGCACCCTCAAGGGCGCAGGGAGAAAACATGCCTTTTCTGACATTGGGGGCGCCGCAGACGATCTGTAGCGTTTGATCCCCTCCCACATCAACCCGGCAAATGGAGAGCTTTTCCGCATTCGGATGTCGGCTGAAGTCCAGGACCTTTGCAACCACAATATGGGTGAGGTAATCATATTTTTCTTCAATCGCCTCCACCTCCAGACCTGCCATGGTCAATTTTTCTGATATGACTGAGGGTCCAAGGTCAACCGAGATATACGACTTTAACCAGTTCAAACTGACTTTCATATTAAAACTGCCTTAAGAAACGGATGTCGTTTTCAAAAAATTTCCTTATGTCATCAATCCCATACTTAAGCATGGCAAGGCGTTCAATCCCCATACCGAATGCAAATCCGGTATATTGACGCGTATCATACCCGACATTTTCAAAAACGGCAGGATGGACCATGCCTGAACCCAGGACTTCCAGCCAACCCGTTTTTGAGCAGATCCGGCACCCTGCCCCCCTGCACATGACACAACAGATGTCGACTTCGGCACTGGGTTCGGTAAAAGGAAAGAAACTGGGCCGGAACCGCAAAGCCGTCTGTGTATCAAAAAATTGATGGACAAAGGTGGTCAATATCCCTTTCAAGTCGCCAAAAGAGATATTTTTATCCACCATCAGACCTTCGACCTGATGAAACATGGGTGTATGAGTAATATCGGAATCACACCGGAAAACTTTTCCGGGTGAAATAATCCTCACAGGGGGCTTGGCTTTTTCCATCACTCGGGGTTGCGAAGGCGAAGTATGGGTTCGCAGAACAATATTTTCCGATACATAAAATGTATCCTGCATATCCCTGGCAGGATGGTATTTGGGGATATTCAAAGCCTCAAAATTATAATAATCCGTCTCCACTTCAGGACTTTCCGCAATATCAAACCCCAGTCTTAAAAAGATATCACTGATTTCCCCGGCCACCTGGGTGATGGGATGAAGAGAGCCTCTTCTTGTAAATCGTCCCGGAAGGGTTACATCTATGCCTTGAAAATCCCTGTCAATTTCAGTCTCAATTTCTAACCGCTTCTCCTGAATTGCTTTTTCAAGCCGTAATTTAAGGAGATTTGCATTTTTGCCGGCATCGGGACGTTCATCCTCAGGAAGAGTGGAGATATTGCGTAAAAATCCGGTGAGAATTCCCTTCCTGCCGAGATATTTGATGGAAATCTGCTCAAGCGCAAC
>JAABTB010000402.1 GCA_011390085.1 Desulfobacula sp. | reverse complement strand
GCATAGACAATTGGAAACAAAACAGACAATTATTTGTAAAATTTCATTATAGTTTTATTTTAGGAGAAAAAAATGGCTGATATCACAAAAGATGATGTTATCGAATTTATATCAAACATGAGTGTTCTTGAACTTTCTGAGCTTGTAAAGGAATTTGAAACCAAATTCGGCGTTACTGCTGCGGCCCCTATGGCTTTTGCAGCAGGCCCCGCACCGACGGGCGATGCCGCAGCCGCCCAGGAAGAGCAGACTGAATTTACAGTCGTCCTTGAAGCAGCCGGTGACAAAAAGATCAATGTCATTAAGGAAGTCAGAGCGATTACAGGTCTTGGCTTGAAAGAAGCAAAAGCCCTTGTTGAAGAAGCACCAAAACCGGTAAAAGAGAGTATTCCCAAAGCAGAAGCGCTCAAAATTAAAGAACAATTAGAAGGTGCCGGCGCACAGGTTTCTGTAAAATAGTCCGGCATTCTGGTTTTAAAGTACATAAAAATCGTGCGGAGGCAAGGCAGTATTTACTGCCATGCCTCCGCATTTACGGTTGGAAAAACTCATATTTGGAGATGTCATGACCGGAAGTCTTTTGACAAATAAGCGTATTAGAAAAGAGTTTGGCAGCATAAGAAAAATCATTGATATCCCTGATCTCATCGGGATGCAAAGAAATTCATATGAAAGCTTCCTGCAAAAGGATGTCTTGCCTGAAGAAAGGGAAGAAAAAGGACTTCATGCTGTTTTTAAATCTGTTTTTCCCATTAAGGATTTTTCAGATACATCGTCACTGGAATATGTCTCATATTCATTTGGTGAAGCAAAACATTCCATAAAAGAGTGCATTTCAAGGGGAATGACCTATGATATTCCCGTGAATATCAAGGTTCGCCTTGTTGTTTATGATTTTGACAAGGAGACGGAGCACTCAACAATCCGTGATATCAAGGAACAGGAAATTTATTTCGGCACTATTCCGTTGATGACCCGGCAGGGCACTTTTATTGTTAACGGCACAGAGAGAGCCGTTGTAAGCCAGCTTCATCGCTCGTCAGGGGTTTTCTTTGATCATGACAAAGGTAAGAATTATTCCACAGGTAAGATTATTTACAACGCCCGGGTGATTCCTGTCAGAGGGTCCTGGATCGATATGGAAATCGATGCCAAGGATATTGTGTATATCAGAATTGACAGGCGGCGGAAATTTCCCGTATCCATCCTTTTTAAGGCCTTTGGGTATACCAGTGAAGATATCTTGGATTTCTTTTATAACAAAGAGCATATTGTTAAAAAAGACGGATCATTTTTTAAAGAATTTTCCCAGGAAAATCTCAAACGCCAGAGAGCCAGTTTTGATATTGCGTCTCCAAAGACGGGTGAGGTTCTTGTTAAAAAAGGAAGAATTTTTACCAAACGCGCATTGAAACAACTCGAAGATGACGGATTGGATTATATTCCCGTCTCAGAGAGCGAATTGATCGGAAAATCGTTTGCCCAGCATATCTTTGATGAAGGCACCGAAAATCTCCTTTTCAAAGCCGGAGAAATTATAACCGAAGAAAGCTTCGAGCGGCTCGAAGAAAAAGGGCTTCATGATTTTAATATTCTCTATGTAGACCCAAGAAGCTCGGATTCCATGAGAAAAACCCTTGTATCCGACAAAATTGAGAGAAAAGAAGAAGCCTTGATGGATATTTACCGAAGGCTCAGGCCGGGAAATCCGGCAACGGTCGAGGTAGCTCAGGATTTCATTGACCATCTATTTTTCAGACAGGCCTATTATGATTTGTCAAAGGTCGGCCGCTTAAAAATGAATCATCGTCTGGGGATAAACACCATGATCGATGTGAAAACTTTACGGAAAGAAGATATTCTGCTGACGGCCTCAACCCTGATTGAACTTAAGGATACCCAGGGTCAGGTGGATGATATCGATCATCTTGGAAACAGACGTGTCCGGGCCGTTGGAGAGCTTCTTGAAAACCATTACCGGATCGGACTTGTCCGGATGGAAAGGGCCATTAAGGAAAAAATGAGTATGCAGGAAGTGGATGCTATGATGCCCCATGATCTGATCAATCCCAAGCCTGTGTCTGCCGTTGTCCGGGAATTTTTCGGGACTTCCCAGTTGTCCCAGTTTATGGACCAGACCAATCCTTTATCGGAAACAACCCATAAAAGAAGGCTGTCCGCCCTTGGCCCAGGGGGTTTGACAAGAGAAAGAGCCGGTTTTGAAGTCCGGGACGTGCATCCATCCCATTACGGCAGAATCTGTCCCATTGAAACGCCGGAAGGCCCGAATATCGGGCTGATTGTTTCTCTATGCACCTATGCCCGGGTGAATGATTTCGGGTTCATTGAAACACCCTACAGAGTTGCCAATGAAGGCAATGTTTCCAATGTAATCAAACACTTGTCCGCCTTTGAAGAAAAAGAGCATCCCATTGCCCAGGCCAATGCACCCCTTGATATTAATAATAAATTTATTAATCCTCTGGTATCGTCACGGGTGGCCGGTGAATTTGAAATGATTGAGAATCAGGACGTCAAATTCATGGATGTATCGCCAAACCAGTTGGTATCCGTGTCCGCATCCTTGATTCCGTTTCTTGAAAATGATGATGCCAACAGGGCCTTGA
>JAABTB010000401.1 GCA_011390085.1 Desulfobacula sp. | reverse complement strand
GGGGTCTGGGGATTTCTCGGCAGTTTGCCCTTGAGTTCGTCAAACTGGGTGAGGGGGATATTGACGGCCGTGGGGACGTGCCCTTTGTCATATTTGGCCTGCTTTGGCCGGGAATCCACTATCAGGGCCTTGTTCTCGGAAATCATCAGGGCCACCTGCTCTGCGCTGACCGAGGGGTAATGGCCTTTCAGGGTGACCCATTCCGGATATCCCTTGGCATAGACCTTAACATTTTTATAGCCTAAAGCCTCGGCTTTCCGTGCGGAATTGTGGCTGAGTTTGCAGGTTTCGCCTTCGCAGTAATAAATCAGGAGGGCGTTTTTATCTTCAGGAAGAAGATTTATTTTCTGGTCAAATTCTGAAGACGGGATACTGACGGCGCCGGGAATATGGCCCTGGATAAATTTTGTCTTATAGGGTCTTGAATCGATAAGCATGACATTGGCGGGCATGGGAATGTCCATGTGGGCTTTGACGAACTCGGCATCCACAATGTCATGAAACATCCATGACCGGTCTTGGGTCTCTGCGGTTTTTGCGGTTTTGGCAGTCGTGCATCCCGTCAGCAGCAAAAGCCCTGAGAGAAACACAAGGACCATTATTTTTGTAAGAATGTTTTTCATGGGATCTCCTTTTATCATTAAGGTTTGATTTGTGAAGGTCATTATTGTTTCCAAGTTTCCAGTTTCTTTATAGCAATGAGTGTGCCAGGGTCAATCCTTTGCCGGACCGTCTGATTAACTATTTGGATTAAAACACTAAAACGATGCTTGCGCCATTCTTTTTTTAGGGGTTCGAAAAATATCGGTTGCATATGTGTTAATATATTATTAACTTAACTGTAAACCCTATTAATACCTCTGGAGGGATATGGATATTGAAAAACAATGGCGGCCCATTATTGATTCGGTTCAGGACGGTATCATTATCGTGGATGAAAAAGGATGTTTTGTGGCGGCCAACCAGAATGCCCAATTGATGACCGGCTACACGGAAGAAGAGCTGAAGGGACAATCCTGTCGAATATTGAATTGTACCGGATGTAAAATCATTGGTCAAGGCTCCGGCAAAAAATGGTGCACCCTGTTTTCCGAGGACTTTGTGCGGGAAAAGAAATGCGTAATAACCAACCGCCGGAACCAGGCCGTACCCATTATAAAGAATGCCACGGTGCTCTTTAATGAGAAAAATGAGATTGTGGGTGCGGTTGAAACCTTGAAAGATATTTCCGAGAACATCCATTATAAGAATGAGCTGGCCTCCATCAAACGGATGTATCACATTGATGACGGCTTCCACGGCATCATCGGAAGAACGCCGGTCATGCAAAGCCTTTATGAAGGCATCGAAAGTCTCTCCTCACTGGATACGCCGGTCATGATCCTGGGAGAGAGCGGAACGGGAAAGGAAATGGTGGCAAAAGCCCTGCATGAAACCGGGAACAGGGCCCAGAAGCCCTTCATAAAGGTTAATTGTGCGGCATTAAGCGAAAACATTCTTGAAAGCGAATTGTTCGGACATGTCAAAGGGGCTTATACCGGTGCGGAAAGTGACCGGATCGGAAGATTTGAGGCTGCTCATAAAGGCACCCTTTTTCTGGATGAAATCGGGGATATCCCCCTCTCGGTCCAGGTCAAGCTGCTCAGGGTCCTGGAGGAAAAAATGATTCAGCGGGTGGGGGCAAACCGGTCCATTCCCATTGATGTCCGGATTATCACCGCCACCAACAGGGATTTAGAAGCCCTGATCGCAGCTAAAGCATTCCGGGAGGACCTGTTTTTCAGAATCAATGTGTTTCCCTTGACCGTTCCGCCGCTTCGCCACAGAAAAGACGATATCACCTTGATCATACAGCATTTTATTCAATTTTTGTCGGAAAAAACAGGGAAGAATATTCTGGGATTCAGACCCGAAGCCATGCGCATGATGGTGGCCTATCCCTGGCCGGGAAATGTTCGGGAATTAAGAAATACCATAGAATATGCCTTTGTCCTGGCAAGAGGGAAAAGCATCGGGCCGGAGCATCTGCCGGAAAAGATTGCCGCCTCTAAGACTTCCCTGCCCGGACCCCTGAATGACCGGCGAACCGATCCTGTCGTCAGGGTGGGCCTGTCTGAAAAAGAAATGCTTCTTGATGCGCTTCATAAGGCGGACGGGAATCAGAGCCGGGCTGCACAAAGTTTAGGTGTGAGCCGGGTCACCGTCTGGAAGCGCATCAAAAAATATGGGATACAGCTTAAATGAACCTGTCTGCCGTATTAGAGGCTGATGACGGCCGCATCGCAGACAAGATCAATCAATTCTGCGGCAGTGGCAAGCCGGCATGAATCCGCAAGGTCTTTTTCTTCAATAAACCGGGATTTGGCGCAGGGGGTACAGACCAGGATCGGAACCTCATGTGCCTGCAGATGGGCCAGAGAATCATCTGCCGAATCTCCGGTGGCGGCCTTGATCCCTTCTGCAACCCCTTTCCGTGCAAGGTATACACCGTCATCCAGCAGGAATACGGTCACATTTTTCCCTTTTTTCCGGGCAACGGCAGCAAGAAACAGCGCCCTTGTGGCCCGGTTGGGGTTGTCGGTTCCGCAGGACAGTATAACAACTACATTCTGGGTCATTTTAGTCTCC
>JAABTB010000400.1 GCA_011390085.1 Desulfobacula sp. | reverse complement strand
CCTCCGTGATATCAATAAAACCTTTTCCATGTTTGACCCTGAAAGCCGGCTCTCCCTGTTTAACCGGCAAAAGATCGGTGCGGAGATGAAAGTCCCTTCGGATTTTTATACCGTGCTTTCAACGGCGCAAAGACTGTATCACCTCACCCATGGGGCCTGGGACGGGACAGTGAAGCCCCTGGTGGATCTCTGGGGGTTTGGAACAAAAAAAACCGAAAATAAAATTCCCGAGCCTGAAGAAATCCGTCTTGCCCTATCCAGAACCGGGTTCCATCATATCCGGCTCCTGGAAAATCATACCCTTGTCAAGGATGCAGACCTTACCCTGGATTTAGGCTCCATTGCAAAGGGTTATGGTGTGGACGCCCTTGCCTCACTTTTTCGGGCCTCGGGCATCCGGGATGTCCTCATCGAAATCGGCGGAGAACTCTCGGCAACCGGAACCAACAAAAAAGGAGAACCCTGGTCTGTGGGCATCAGCAGACCGGATAAAGACAATTCCAAACAGGACCTGTATCAAATTGTCCGGCTCAGCAACCAGGCCATTGCCACCAGCGGCAATTACCGGAATTTTTTTGAAATGAACGGAAAAACCTATTCCCACATCATCAATCCGAAAACCGGTTTTCCGGTGGATCACCATATTGTGAGCGCATCGGTCATCTCAAAGGACTGCACCTTTGCCGACGGGCTGGCCACGGCCCTCATGGTCATGAAGGTGGAAGAAGGCCTGAACCTGGTCAACAGCCTTGAAGACACCGAATGCCTGATTGTGGAGAAAAAAGAAGGGGGCCTGGAAAGCCATATGTCTGAAAATTTTCACCGGTTCCTGGCCGAGTGATTCCTGGCCGAGTTATCCCTTACCGCCCTGAAATATAATATTTGCCCTGGAAGGTATCCCTTTTTTCAAGCAGGTCCTGGATCAGATTAAAGGTTTCCCGGTACCGGGCCGCCCACAGGGGGGCCCTCAGCTCATCCGGGTGGGGATCTCCCGTGATCCGTTGGATAATGATGTGTTCCGGCAGCAATTCCAGAAAGTCACAGACCCTATCCACATATTCCGGCTGTTCCATGGGCGCATACCCCCCTCGCTGCCATAGCTTTTCAAGGGGGGTTCCCTTGATGACATACAAGAGATGAATCTTGATCCCGTTGATGCCGCTATCAGCCAAGATCCGGGCCGTCTCCAGCATCATTTCCCGGTTTTCACCCGGAAGCCCCAGGATCACATGGGTGCAGATTTGAATGCCGCGGTTCCGGGTCAGGTCTATGGCCCGGCTAAAATCCCGGAAGGTATGGCCCCGATTGATGCGCTTCAATGTCTCGCCATGAACCGACTGAAGCCCGTATTCGACCCAGACCAGATAGTCTTTGGTATAGGTTTGGATCAGGTCCAGCTTTTCCGGGTCAATGCAATCGGGCCGGGTTCCGATGGCCATGCCCACCATGCCCTCGCAGGAAAGAGCCTCGTCATACAGAGCCTTCATATGGTCCACAGTGGTATAGGTATTGGAATAGGACTGAAAATAGGCTAAAAATTTTTTGGCCTTATATTTTTTCATGCTCCCGATTTTCCCGGCCTCAATCTGTTGTTTTATGGACAGGCCTTTTTCCGATAAGCCGGACCCCGAGCCCTTTTCATTGCAATAGATACAGCCCAGCCGGGAAAGCCGCCCGTCCCGGTTGGGACAGGACAGCCCGGCGTCAATGGAAATTTTCTGCACCCGCTCACCGAATAAATCCCTTAAATAGGCATTGTAATCCGAATACCGTTTTCTTTTGACCATGGCCCTGTCCCGTAAAAATCAATGGCCTTTTCAGGCTCGCTTTCCCTGAACCTATCATTTAATCCCGTCCTTATAAAGCCCTTTTTCAACCCCGAGGTTGACCAAATCCCCGGGCAGGGATATACTTTGCCGCCATGAATTCAGATACCCAAAAATATGATGTGATTGTCATCGGAGCCGGCCATGCCGGATGCGAGGCCGCCCTTGCCTCGGCCCGCATGGGATGCGCCACCCTTCTGTTGACCATTGATATGGATAAAATCGCCTCCATGCCCTGCAGCCCGTCCATCGGCGGCATGGCCAAGGGGCAGTTGGTCAAGGAAATCGACGCCCTGGGCGGCCAGATGGCCAAGATCACCGATTCTTCCGCCATCCAGTACAAGACCCTGAATACCAGCAAGGGCCCGGCGGTTCATTCGACCCGGACCCAGAACGACAAGGGCCTGTATTCCAGGAATATGAAAGCCGTCATCGAGCAAACCCGACACCTGGATTTAAAACAGGCCATGGCCCATGAACTCAGGATCGAAGCGCAGACCGTCAGCGGAATCCTGGATCAGACCGGGTTTGAATATTCGGCCAAGGCCGTTGTCATTGCCACGGGAACCTTTCTCCAGGGGACGGTTCATATCGGGGCCACCAAAATCCAGGCCGGAAGGGCCGGGGAATTTTCATCCATCGGCCTTGCCCGGAATCTTGCCGATCTGGGCTTCAGTGTCGGGCGGATGAAAACCGGTACCCCGCCACGGCTCCATGCCGATACCATTGATTTTTCACAATTTGCGGTTCATCCTTCGGACAATGCCTTAAAGCCTTTTTCCTTTTCCACAAAAACCATCGCCAAC
>JAABTB010000399.1 GCA_011390085.1 Desulfobacula sp. | reverse complement strand
TGAGGCCTTCCATTTGGCAAAATGCCTGGACCAGGGGTTCCGGGAACTCAGCACGGGCCAGGTGAGAAAACTGATGCTGCTCTCGGTGTTTTCAAAAAACCCTTCCTGCCTCATCGTTGAAACCCCTTTTGAAGGGCTGGACCCTTTGAGCTGCAAGGGAGTCAGCGAGGCCCTGAATCGTCTTCGCAGCACCGGAGCGATGCTTCTTCTTTTTGTCTGCAACCGGTCCGATATCCCTTCCTGGTGCACCCATATCAGTGTCATGGCCCATGGCAGTATTGTATTTCAAGGCCCACGTGAGACGGGAATCCAATGGCTTGCCCAGGAACCGGAACAGGAGCCGCCTGATTTCCAGGCGTCCCTTAAGGACCTTAAAAAAAATAAAACACGGAAATTTTCAAATTTTGAAGAAGCCCCTCTTGTCCGGCTCAACCAGGGCTCGGCCGGATACAGGGGGAAAACCATATTCCAGGGACTGACCCTGTCCATAGCCGAGGGGCAGCACACCCTTGTCACCGGCCCCAACGGCAGCGGCAAATCCACCCTTCTTCAACTGATCACCGGCGACCACCCGGCCTGCTACCGGAATGACCTCACCATTTTCGGGATAAAAAGAGGGTCAGGCGAATCCATTTGGGACTTGAAAAAAGACATGGGCATTGTCGGCTCCGAGCTTCACCGGAATTACCACGTGCCTGGAAGCGCCCTGAGCGCAGTCCTTTCAGGCTTTTTTGATTCCATCGGCGTATACCGGCAGGCAAGCCCCGAACAGACGGCAGAGGCCATGGCATGGCTGGAACGTATCAATATGAGGGAAAAGGCCCGGACCTCTTTCCGGGACCTGAGTTTTGCCGATCAGCGCCTGGTGCTCATTGCCCGGGCACTGATCAAGCTTCCCCGGCTCCTGATTCTGGATGAGCCCACCCAGGGCCTGGATGAATTAAACCGCAAGGCCGTGCTGGATTTTATCGAAGCTATAGCCGGGGAAAATATCTGCACCATCCTCTATGTCAGCCACCGGGAGGATGAATTCAGAGATTTTTTCAGCCGGCATATCAGGATGGGGTAATCAGGTCAGAAGCCCTCTTTTATTCAGCAGGGGGACCGGGTCCACAATATGCCGCGGGAACCATTTCTTATGGTCTTCGGCGCCTAGGGCCATGGACAGCAGCTCGGAAAAATGAAAGACCGGGATGGGATTGTCCAGGGTGCAGCGAATTTCAAGGTTCAGGTGGCACATGGAACAGGCCGTCACCAGGCATTCAGCCCCTGCCTCCATGGCCTTGAAAAATATTTCGTTGACGACCTTCCGGGCGATATCCGGTTTTGCAACGGACAGATAGGTGCCGCAGCAGCGGTTGGCATAGCCAAAGGAGACAATGTCGGCCCCCAGAGGCTTCAGGCTTTTTTCAATGATCCCGGTATGGCTTTTCTCAAACCTCAGCTCCGGGGGCATGAACAGCATGCACCCATAATAAGGGGCAACCCTGATGCCTTTTAATTTTCCGGCAAGGTCTTCCATATGGTCTTTCAGATCAACCCGGTTGAAAATTTCAAAAAAATGAATAATCTCCAGTTCATCATCAAAGGGTTTTCCAAAAAACTCTTCATAGTCCCGTCTCAGGGCCGGGTCTGCTTTGATGTGAAGAAAGCTTGATTTCAGGCGAAGCAGGCAGCTTGGGCAGGCGATGAGCAGCGGGACGCCCCTGGGTGCCAGGGAAAGGTTTCTCATGGGCAGGTATTTGGCAGACCGTTTGTCAATGCTGTGGGCCGAGGATGAGCCGCAACAGTTCCAGTCTTCCAGCTCAACGAGCTCAATATCCATGCTTTGGCAGAATTTAAGAAGGGACAGGGTATTTTCATGGCCCGAGGCTTTTAAGGAACAGCCGGGGAAAAATGAAAATTTTAATTTGCCGGCCGGCGGCCCTGGATCAGGTCTCCTGGAAGATTTTTTCAATGGCTTTTTTATCCTTAACCCTGGACGGGGTTAAATCCAGTTTCCGTTTTTTCAGCATTTTCAGTCCAACCCCCATATCACTGAACAGGTCCATTTTTTTAAACTTATACCGCATCATGATCTCAAGCTTATGGGTTCTGCCGTATTTTTTAACCGTGTTCAACACTTCCTGATGAAAATTCAGAATATCCGGCTCCGGAATCTCGACCCCCTTTTCAAGGGCCGCATGCCTGAGGCCGTCCATGAGGACCGGGATATCAATGGCCATGGGGCATGCGCTGCTGCACGTATTGCACCCCACGCAAACCCAGATGGCGGATGTTTTCAGGACCTCCTCCGCCATACCGAGCTGGATCATGCGAATGATCTGATTGGGGGCTTGATCCATACCGTCGATAAAGGGGCAGCCGTTTGCACAGGTCTTGCACTGAAGGCAACGGTTAAAATCAATCCCTGTCTTTTCCCCCATTTCCCCGGCAAAATCGAGATGGCCGTCGTCAAGGAGGATCATACGACCTTACCGTCTTTCCAGAAGGGGGACATGGCCCTGAGGCGTTCAATGACCGGAACCAGGGCGGCGATGATATGGTCCATTTCTTCCCGGGTATTGTAGTGGGACAGTGAAAACCGGATGGACCCGTGGGCCGATTTGAAGGGCACCTCCATGGCCATGAGCACAT
>JAABTB010000398.1 GCA_011390085.1 Desulfobacula sp. | reverse complement strand
GAAGGATCTGGTGATAAAATAACAGGCAAAACCGTGGCAGCCGGAGAACATCGTTTATGCTGACATCCTATCATATTACCATTCTGTTTCTTTCTCTGGGAATTCTGCTGTTTACCGCCAGAGGGCTGGGTGAGCTGGCCCAGCGGTTCCATCAGCCGGCCGTACTGGGGGAGCTGATGGCCGGTGTTCTGCTGGGCCCCACGGTCCTGGGTACCCTGGCACCGGAGCTGAGCCTCTTTCTCTTTCCCCTCAACGGCTTGAACGCCATAGCCCTGGACACCATCGGATCCCTGGCCATTGCCCTATTTCTTCTGGTGGCGGGCATGGAGGTGGATCTGTCCATTATCTGGAAACAGGGAAAACTCGGCGCCAAGGTGGGGATGGTGGGGATGGTCATCCCGTTTTTCATTGCATTAACCGCAGCCCTGGTCATCCCCGGCGCCCTGGGCCGGCATTCAGGGGTTGATCCGACAGTATTCGCCTTATTTTTCGCCATCGCCATATCCATATCCGCCCTGCCCGTCATTGCCAGAATCCTCATGGACATGGGCCTCTACCGAACCGATCTGGGCATGGTGGTCATCAGTGCGGCCATCCTCAACGACATCATCGGATGGATTGTTTTTGCCATTGTCTTAAGCCTTCTGGGAAACCCGGCCGGAAACGCCCAACCCATTGTCCTGACCATTACGCTGACCCTGGCGTTTACCGGGCTCATGCTGACCATAGGCCGTCGGCTGATTCACAAGGCCATGCCCTTTGTGCAGGCCTATACCCGGTGGCCCGGCGGCGAATTGAGCTTTGCCCTCTGCCTTGGGCTCCTCGGGGCGGCTTTTACCGAATGGATCGGCATTCATGCCATTTTCGGCGCCTTTATCGTGGGCGTGGCCGTCGGCGATTCTGCCCACCTGCGGGAACGAACCCGGGTCATCATCGGTGATTTTGTTTCCTTTATTTTTGCTCCGGTATTTTTTGCCGGCATCGGCCTTAAGGTTAATTTCCTGGCCCATTTCGACCTTCCCCTGGTTTTGACGGTACTGGGGATTGCCTTTTCCTGCAAACTCCTGGGCGGCTTCATGGGGGCCCGGTGGGGTGGAATGTCTTCACAGGAATCCTGGACCGTGGGCTCTGCCATGATATCAGTCGGGACCATGGGAATCATTGTGGGAATGATCGCCCTTCAAGCCGGGATCATCCGGGAGCCCCTCTTTGTGGCCCTCATCGTGATGGCCATGGCCACATCAATGGCCAGCGGCCCCCTGATGCGCCTCATCCTTAAAACCGAGAAAAAGCAAAGACTTCGGGATCTCCTGTCCTCAAAATATTGTATATGGGAATTGAAAGGCCTTTCCCGCAGGGAGGTCATCCAGGAGATGACGGCTCTGGTTTCCGGCCCCGAGGGCCTGGATGAACAAAGCCTGGAAACAGCGGTCTGGGCTCGTGAGCAAGTCCTCAGCACCGGCATCGGCAATGGTGTGGCCCTTCCCCATGCCCGCATCGAAAACCTCCGGGCTCCCCTGGTCGTGGCGGGCATCTCCAAAACAGGCATTGATTTTGATGCACCGGACGGCAGACCGGCAACGGTTATTTTCCTGGTTCTTACACCTGAAAACGATCCCGGCGCCCAATTGGAGATTGCCGCTGAAATCGCAAAACTTTTCAGAGATCCGCACATCCTGGATCAGATTCTCCGCATGAAGACCTTTACGGAATTTCTGGCATTGCTCCGGGCAAGGGTGCATTAAGACGCGGACCGGCAGCCTGGAATTTTTTTATCCATGATCCAGAATATCCCGTAAGGTGGTTGAAAGAGCATATTGGGTCACCGGTTTCATTAAAAAAGCCCTGATACCGGTGGATTTCAGCCTCTGCCGGGTAATATTTTTACTGTACCCGGTACACAGAACAATGGGGATATCCTTGCGTATCCCCTGTATTTTTTCCGACAGTTCAAGGCCTGTCAGGCCCGGCATATTGAAATCCGTCAGGATCAGATCAAACTGATCGGGATGATCTGAAAAATACGCCGCAGCCTCCAGGCTTTTATTAAACCCCTTGACCGTATATCCCAGGGAACTCAGGTACTTTTGCACCATATGGACCAGGGTTTCTTCATCGTCCACCACCATGATACGTTCGGTTCCGGGAAGGAAGACGGAGATCGATTCCTGATCCGGCCCGGAATCGGTAGGGGCTGCCGGCAGGCAAATCACAAAAGTCGTGCCCTGTCCGGGTTCGCTGTATACCCGGATGGTTCCATTGTATTGTTTTACAATACCGTGGACAACGGAAAGCCCCATGCCGGTGCCGTGATCCACAGATTTGGTGGTGAAAAAAGGATCGAAAATTTTTTCAAGGATGTCCGGCGTCATACCCTGACCTGTATCCCCCACGGTCAGGGTCACATATTTCCCCGGAACCACGGGCTCCCCGGCCTGCAAAATCTCCTGGTCCACTATTTTATCGTCAACCCTGACCTCAATGGTTCCCTTTTCATTTTCCATGGCATGGTAGGCATTGGTGCAAAGATTCATAACGATTCTATGCAGCTCTCTTTCGTCGCCGATAATAGGAGCCGTGCTTTTGATGTCCTGGATAATATCAATGCGAGCGGGGATGGAGGCCCGGATCAATTTCAGGG
>JAABTB010000397.1 GCA_011390085.1 Desulfobacula sp. | reverse complement strand
TAATATCATCTATGTTTCCTACGCGCATTTTGTCAAGGATGTGCCCGTCGGCAGTTCCATATTGATTGATGACGGCTGTATCGCCCTTGCCGTCATGGAAAAAGATGAAGACTATCTGACTTGCCATGTGGAAAATGACGGTATCATCTATCCGCGGAAAAGCATCAATATCCCCTCAGTCCATGTCAAGCTGCCGGCCCTGAGCGAAAAGGACAAGGCCTTTATTGAATTTGCGGCAGATCAGGATCTTGATTTTATTGCTCATTCCTTTGTGAGAAACAAAGAAGACGTCATGGCCGTTCAAGCCATTCTGGACAAACAAAAATCTCCCATTAAAATCATTGCCAAAATTGAAAACGCCCAAGGGGTCCAAAATCTGAATGAGATCCTGGATGTTGCCTATGGGATTATGATTGCAAGGGGTGATCTGGCCGTTGAAATTCCGACGGAAAAAATTCCGCTCATCCAGAAAGATATTATCCAAACCTGTATTGAGAGACGAAAGCCCGTTATCGTGGCTACCCAGATGCTGCATTCCATGATCGATTCACCCCGGCCCACCCGGGCTGAAGTATCTGATGTGGCCAACGCCTGCCTGGACCATACGGATGCCCTCATGCTTTCAGGGGAAACCGCCAATGGGAGATATCCCGAAGAAGCGGTCATGACCATGGCCAAGATTGCAAGGGAGGTGGAAAGCAAAAAAAGCAGTTATGTGAATGTTCCTTACACCCTTGAAAACAAGGTCACGGCCTATCTGGCCAAAGCCGCAGTCAAGGCTGCTTTACGGCTGAACACCAGGGGCATTGTGGCGGATTCCCTGACGGGAAAATCCATCCGTGAACTGGCCGCTTACAGGGGAGACAATCCCATTTATGCCCAGATTTACGACCGGCGGGTGGTGCGCCTGTTATCCCTGTCTTTTGGGGTTTTTGCCGATTATATGCCCATGGATATCACTTGTGCCCAGCCTTTAAAAGACTCTATCTGCAGGCTCATCACTGAAACTAAATTCAAGGACGAGGATTTGATCATCGTGCTTGCCGGGAGCTTCGGAGTCAAACACGGGGCCTCTTATATCGAGATCAGCACTGCCGGCAATTTTAAGGAAATATGTGCTTAAAGGCCGGATAATTCATGAGCTTGGTAAGAGCTTCGGACAAAGGGTCCGGTCGCAATTTTTTCGAATCCGATTTTCCGGGCTGTTTTTTCAAGCGCCTCAAACTCTTGGGGTGAATAATATTTTTCAACCAGAAGATGGTTTTGGGTAGGCTGTAGGTATTGGCCTATGGTAATGATGTCGCAGCCATGGGAAAATAAATCCCTCAAGGTCTGTTCAAGCTCTTCCAGGGTTTCTCCCAGGCCTACCATGATCCCGGATTTGACCGGCATGGCAGGGTCCATGGATTTTACTGTCTGAAACAGGGACAAGGACCTCTCATAGATCGCTTCCGGCCTCACCCGGGGATAAAGGGAGGCAACGGTTTCAATATTATGGTTCAACACATCCGGTTTTGCCGATAAAACTGTTTGTAAAGCATCCTTGTCGCCTTTGAAATCCGGGATCAGGACTTCAATTTTGGCGTGGGTCAACATGGATCTGACAGCCTGAAGGGTGGCTGCAAAATGGGAGGCGCCCCCATCTTCAAGATCGTCCCGGGTCACCGAGGTTACCACAATATATTTCAAATTCAGATCAAGGGCGGCTTTGGCCACCCGTAAGGGTTCGCCGGGATCGACAGGGGAGGGGATGTTGTTGGTGATATTGCAGAACCGGCAGTTTCTCGTGCATTCAGATCCTAAAATCATGAAGGTGGCCGTGTCCTTGGAAAAACATTCAAACATATTGGGACAATTGGCTTCCTTGCAGACTGTATGAAGCATGGCCTTTGATAAAAGGTTTCGTACCCGCTGGTAATCACCGCCTTTGGGAAGGCTTTTCTTCAGCCATGCCGGTTTCCCGGTTTTTATGGTTTTTTCAGGATTCATGGGGCTCACTGATGTCATAATTCAATACAGAGGCAAAATACGTTTTAAAGGCAGCCTTTACCTGGTTCATGGCTGGCCCGGAAAGAGGGTTTCCGGCTTTTTGCATTTCTTTTTGAACCGAGGTCACGGATATATTGGGGAGTCCGCAGGGGTTCATCCAAGAGAAAGGTTCCAGATCCAGGTTGATATTCATGGCAAGACCGTGGAAGCTGATCCCTTTTTTGATGCACAGCCCCACACTGCCGATCTTGGAATGACCCACCCAGAGGCCGTGATTTAAAGAATCCCGGCCGGCTTCAATATTAAAATCCAGGGCGGTTTGTTTCATGATTTCCTCCAGACCCCATACAAAATCCTTTACCCCCATCCTTTTAGCCTCAAGATCAACGATGGGATAAAGAACGGCCTGTCCCGGGCCGTGATAGGTGATATTTCCCCCCCGGTCCGTTTGAACCAGATCAATTCCCCTGGCGTTTAAAAATTCTCTGGAAACCGTTAAATTTTCTTCTCCCCCTCTTTTGCCAAGGGTAAAGACCGGAGGGTGCTCCACAAAAAAAATCCGGTCTTGAGAAAGGGTCTTACCGATCCTTGACTCCAGGGTTTTGATCTGAAGCTCAAGCGCTCTTTTGTATTCCATGATGCCGAGGTCCATGAATACCG
>JAABTB010000396.1 GCA_011390085.1 Desulfobacula sp. | reverse complement strand
AGAAAAGTCCCCCATTATACTGATATTTGTCCTCCTGCGTGTGGTAGATATCAATATCCACCACATGATCTGCAAGCTGTTGCGCAATCCGGAACCATTCCCTTTCCCCGGTGCGCATGAACTGAAACAGCGCCCCTTTAATGACATCATACTGGTTGTTGTAATGAGAGATAAAATCCTCACCTTCGGGAGCAGCAACAGCTTCATGATCCGCATATATATCACCAAAATTCCGCCACCCATATTCATCAATCCGGATATTCTTTTTCCTGTATCCGGTTTCCGTATTGATAAACTCCTCCATAAACCGGTCATACAAAGATGACGCATCATTTTGGGTCTGCCGTTCAGGCGGTACGGGCCGGGGGCCTTTCATAGCCTGGTAATAATCCTCACAGGATATTTCCGGAACCAGTGGATCAGCCATGTATTTCAATTTCTCAAAATCTTCCGGTTTTTCTCCGAACCCCAGATAAAAGGCATGGGTTTTCTGTTCTCCGGGCTGCAATTCAAACAGGTCTCCAAACGCTTCCGGGAACAATTCGATCTCAAAACCCCCATCTTTAATCGACATGGCTTTGGGGAAATTCTGCCAGAAATCCTCCACACAACAGTAGACACAAACATCTGTTCCGGCAACACCCATAACCGGGGAGGCATGATCACCCGATACATACAGGGTGCCTGCCTCTGAGACCCGATACCCCTTGAACTGCAGAGGGATTTTTTCCTCTCTGTTGATATGATTTTTCGACTGCCAGTTGTCACACCCGCTGGAATCCTGATAAACTTGAATATTCGAGAGTCCGCAGGTCCGGATTGGAATTGCAGCCATCTCCGGGCTGTAAAAGACGGTCTGCGGATGGATGGCTTCAGCAGAAAATTGAAACTTTAATCCTTTAAAAAGAAATGAGTTCTCATCTCCAAGATCCCATGCACCACCCGAGTGAACAGCGGATCTGCTGTTCCGGATCGTAAATTCAATTTTCACCCAGGGCGCTTCACAAAAGAAATGGGTCCGGCAGAAAAACTCCAGAAAATGAGAGGCTCTCTCATTTTTAAACCGGCCCTCGTTATACAGCGTTTTTCTCATCCCGGTATCATGCTCGATATTCCATTTGCTGATAAACGGATGCCAGGACTCACCTTTGGCCCCCTTCAAAATAACCGTGCATGATTCGGGGAAAAACACCTCTCTGTCCTGATAAGCAATGGACTCAAACGGATGAAAATACCCGTGAGTATTGACAAAAACCGTCATCAGGGGTGAGCAAATCCTTATCCGGTTCTCTTCAAGATGGACCTGAAATCTGTCCGGGTCCCTCCCAGCTAAAGGGCTCGAATCCATGACCACATCCAGGGTCAGACTCTCACCCACCCCCAACGACACCTGAATATCCACCAGAAGCCATTTAATGCTGTTGTCGGCCCAGGTCGAAATCACCTTATGCCCAAAGGGGATCGGGCATCCTTTCTCTGTTCCGTTATCGACAATCAAAGATAAATTTCCGCCGTCTCTTAGATATCCTTCCGGCAAGGGAATGCCAAAGGTGACAGGCTCTTTTATCCTCTGAATGTCACAATTTTCTTTAAATTTTATTTTCATTTTTTTTAATATCACTGTTAAGATTGTTTTTATAATCTATTTTTCTAATTTATCCATTATGGATTTTTTCAGTTCCTGGATCTTTGCTGCGTCCGGATTTTGGAACGAACCGCCCAGGGCGGATTTGATCTGATCCCTTGTCAGGCCCTGACGATTCTTCAGCAAAACGAGATATTCAATAAACTGCTCGGCATTACGAAATGCCTTAAGCCTCATATCGCCGACCACAGCTTGACCAAACCTTTGGCCTGATACAAAAATGGCATTGCCTTCACAACCTTCCTGCCGATCCAATGAGGCTTCAGTGCCGATGGTCTGCCAGGGCAGGAAACCCTCCGCGCCATTCAGCCAGGCATGAACTACCTTTGAGAAAGTCTTGACAGGGGATTCATCATGCCTGCCCGCATTTCCATAGGCATAAATCGAAATGCCGGTATCCTCTGCAATATTCCTGCATCGCCGGACAAAGGCCGGGTCTTCAAATCCACCATAATAGATTTTGTCCACCACGCCCTCCAGGGTTCGGCCCTGCCATTGGGGGCGTGAGATATCAGCACGGGAAATAAAATTGCCGGAAGGCTTTTGGTCTTCTTTTCCGCGGGTCCACAACTGATTGAAAAACCGGAGAGCCAGCCAGTCTTCCCAATGATAGGGCTCATCCGTGGTCCACCACATATTGACCCCATAATCGATGCGATGGGTATTTTTACCACCGAAAAAAAACTGCATCTCTGTCCGGTTCCAGCCCTTTTCCCTGAAATGATCAAAAAACTGCTTCTGAACCGACAGAAAATTGTTTTTGTATTCCTCGCTTAAAGCCTTTTCAATGGGTTCCGACTTGAGATAATGGTCATCAATGAATGCCCGGCTTTCTCCCTTTCCGGGCCAGTGGCCGTCATACCGGTAATTCTCCTTAGTCAGCTCAGTGGGCCAGTTGTCAATAAAAGGCAGATACATGCATTCCACCGGAACCTGCTTTCTCGGGTTGTCCTTAAACGCCTCACCGGAGAGCAGCGGACCTGACAGCTTGTCATACCCTTTCCAGTCCACC
>JAABTB010000395.1 GCA_011390085.1 Desulfobacula sp. | reverse complement strand
GGCGGCATTGAATTCCGGGGCAGGCTTTCCGATGCCGCAACCCTGAATCTCAATCTGCGGAGCCCGTCCCGGATTCTGATGCGGATCGGCCGGTTCAAGGCCGATTCCTTTGAAAAGCTGGAAAAAAAGATCAAGGCCATGGATTTTGACCTCTTCCTGCCGGAAAACAGTGACCTTAAATTCTCGGTCACAGCCCGGAAATCAAGGCTTTACCATTCCGATGCCATTGCCGGACGCTGCGAAGCCCTCATCCTGGACCAACTGGCATCCGGGGCCGGGTTTACGGCGGACAAACGTTCCATCCAGACCGTATATATCCGGGCCGACCATGATGAATTTCATATCTCCCTGGACAGCACCGGGGACCTCCTGTTCAAGCGGGGTCTCAAGGAAAAGGTGACTCCTGCCCCCCTGAGGGAAAACCTGGCCTTTGCCCTGCTCTTCCGGGCCGGATTTTCAGCATCGGACATCCTTTTGGACCCCATGGCCGGGTCCGGCACCTTTTCCCTTGAGGCGGCTATGATTAAGGCCGGGATTCCCCCCGGCCTTTTCCGGTCCTTCGCCTTTGAATCCTGGCCCGGCTTCAGCCCCAAAACCTTTGCCCGTCTGAAAAACCAGGCCTGGGAAAACCGGGTCCTGGTGTCGGAAAAAGAGATTTTTGCCTCGGACATGGATGCATCGGCCCTGGCCGTGATGCAGCAGAATATCTCGCCCCATGATTTCTGCCAAACCATTGACCTTTGCCAAAAGGATTTTTTCTCCCTGTCCCCGCCCATGACCGCTTCCGGCAAAAAAGGGGTGATCATGCTGAACCCACCCTACGGCAAACGGCTTGGGGAGAAAACCAACCCCAAGGCTCTGTACCGGGAGATCGAAAAAAAACTTTTGTCTGATTTTAAAGGCTGGCGTCTGGGCATCATCCTTCCCTCAAAAGAAGTCCTGCCCAATCCCCTGCTCAGACTTCAATGGAGGTCCATTTTCCACGGCGGGATGGATATTCTGGCCGGAACCGGGATTATCTGAAAAGGTTAATCATTGGGAATGGAAGCCCATTGCAGGTTACCGGATCAAAACCGGATGGCCGGCACCAGGGTTGAGAGAACGGACTGGGAATAGCCTTCCATTTCAATGAACTGGATCCCCAGCTTGATCTGGGTTCCCTGGATCTGGGTGCTTTTGACCTCGCCCGAAAGGGTTAGAAGCTCGCGGTCCCCGTAGGGAAAAAACAGCTCGATCTTTTGCCCGTTGATCTTTTCCCAGGATGGGAACCGGTCCATGCTGCACAGGCATCCCTTGGCGCTGATATTGGTAATCACGGCCGGATCCCTGCGGCCGTCACGTTTCACATGGATCTGCATAAAGCAGTCCACCCGTTTACGGCTTCGGATATTGCAGCTTTCTACCTTGCCGGGATAATGCAGGAAGATCAGGTGGTCCGGCTGGTCCAGGGTCATAAGAATCCGGCTGGAAAAACGGAAAATATCGTCCTGGTTTACATACCGGACCTGAACCGTCTCTTCTGTTGACAGGGCTGCGGTATCCGGCTCGGCCCCGGAGACATCCACAATCAGATAGGCCCCGACCTTCATGCCGATTAGTTTGCTGGACAAGGCTTTTTTCCCGGTTTCGATGAGCAGGGCCGTGCCGAGTTCAATAAAAAGGCGCTGACTGAAATCTATGGGGTGGTGATTTGTTTGGCCCATGGCTACCGGCTTCCCCTCCTGAACAGGATGACCTTAATGGTTTCAAAAACGATCAGAAATTCAAGAAATATGGACAGGTTGTTGATATAATACAGATCATACCGCAATTTTTCAACGGAATCCCCCAGCGAGGCCCCATAGGGATACATGACCTGAGCCCAGCCGGTAATGCCCGGTTTGACCGCATGGCGCTCCATATAATACGGCGTAATCCCGCAGATCTGTTCGACGAATTCCGGCCGCTCCGGCCTTGGCCCGATAAAGCTCATCTCCCCTTTTAAGACATTGACGAGCTGGGGCAGTTCGTCAATCCGGGCTTTCCTGAAGAACTGACCGAACCGGGTCACCCTGGGATCATTTTCCCTGGCCCAGGCTACCCCGCCTTGGGATTCCGCATCCGTACCCATGGTCCTGAATTTGTAGATGGTAAATTCCTTACCGTTCTCTCCCACCCGTTTTTGAAAATGAAACACAGGGCCCGGGGATTTATATTTCACCAGGACCACCAAGGCCGGGAAAAAAGGCAGGGTGATCAGGAGAAGAAGGGATGACAGGACAATGTCCAGGCTCCTTTTCATGGCACGGATAAAGGGGGTGATCAAAAACCCGTTGCTTTGCACCAGCCAGCTCGGGTTGATGCTCTCCACGGGAATCTTTCCGGTCATGGATTCATAGAAATTGGGATAATCAATGATTCTGACCCCCATGAGCTTGCAGGACACCAGCTTGTGAATGGCCAGACCTCCCCGCCGTTCCGTCAGGGCCATGACAACGGCATGGGTCTGGTATTGCCGGCAAAGGGAGACGATATCCTCCATTTTCCCGACAATTTTATTTTTCTCCACCGACACCGGGTCCGTGGCCGTGGCAACGTATCCTGAAAACACATATCTGCCGGGAGATGCCTCGATCAATCGCAGGACTTCCTGGGCCGAAGGCCCTGTGCCGATGACC
>JAABTB010000394.1 GCA_011390085.1 Desulfobacula sp. | reverse complement strand
GATCCTGGCCGCCATCCCTTTACAGAATCAAAAAGACATGGAAGCGGTTATCCGAAAAATTGCCGCATTAAAACAGCAGATTCATGGCTTGCGGCTTGATATCAAAAACACGGATGAGGCGGAATATAACCGGATCATCGCCATTGAAGGGGCAGCCGAAACCTTCCGCCGGATTTCACAGGACAAGCGGTTTGTGCTTGTGAACACCCTGAATGAAACCGGATCCTGTTTTATTACCATGATTGACGGCACCCGCCTGGATTGCC
>JAABTB010000393.1 GCA_011390085.1 Desulfobacula sp. | reverse complement strand
TGGTTGCGGCAAAAGAAGAAAACGGGAACTGGACGGTGCTGACCCTGGATGGAGAGACCAGGGAATATCCGGGCGGATTGATAAGATAAGGAGATAAAAATGGGATATCATATTTTAAAATTATCCGGCAGCGTTTTTTTTTCAACGGCTGTCCTTTTATGGCTTTCAATGCGGCCGGCTTCTTCCGAAGAAATGATTCACATCGACCGGTTTATTTCGCCGGAAGTCTGCGCCGGCTGCCATTCAGAGATTTACGAACAATGGCAGAATTCCATGCACCATTTGTCTCATAAGGATCCGGTGTATACAAGGGTCGCTCAATTTTTGAGAAAGGGCCTGACCGATGCCGGAGAAATAGAAGAAGCCGAGTCCTGTGTCAAATGCCATACCCCGGTGGGGACCCTGACCGGCTTTCCCATGAAAGTCTCGGATGATCTGTCCAAAACCCCGGAAATTGCAACCCTGGGCATTCAGTGCGATTACTGTCATTCCGTTGAATCCGTCACAAAAATCCACAACAATGGCCTGGTTCTGAAACCGGGCCATGGGGAAGATGATCCGGGGGTAAAGTTCGGACCCTTTGACGATGCTGTTCCGGATTATCATGAGGCCCGGTATTCAAAGCTCCATACCGAAGCGGAGATCTGCGGCACCTGCCATGACGTGAAGCATGTGGCCTTCGGGACCAACCTTGAAACCACCTATACGGAATGGAAAAACAGCCCCTATCATTCCAAAGATCCGGCCAAAAACATCCCCTGCCAGGGGTGTCATATGTATCAAAAGCCGGGAATCCCTGCCACAGGATCCACGGACCGGCCTGAAAATCCGGGTTCGGCCGCCGACGGCAGCGTGGACAGACCCCATATTTTTACCCATTATTTTGTGGGGGCGAATTCATATGTGCCGGGGCTTTTCAATGATACGGAAAAGGCCGGGATGGCGGTCGAACGGCTTCAGCATGCCGCAACCCTGTCCCTTGATACATCCGGGATCAAAGATAAAACACTTTCCGTTACCGTGGCCAACACAGGGGCCGGGCATTCCATCCCTACCGGAGTGGCTGATCTTCGCCAGGTCTGGCTTGAAATCACAATAAAGGACAAAAACAATACAACCGGATTTCAAATGGGCACCCTGAATGACAAACAGGAGCTGCCGGAAAATACGATCATTTTCCGGGTCGTATTTGGCGACGGCAAGGGAAATAAGGTCATCAATCTCGCAAAGGCCAGGGAGATACTGAAAGATAACCGCATCAAGGCAAAAGAGAAGGTTACAGAGCTGATCTCCCTGCCTTTTGTGCCTGCAGCGGGCAGCCAGGTGACGGTGCGCCTTCTTTATCGCAGCATGGATCCGGAAATCCTGAAACTGATCCCTGGAGATCCCTTTGAACCCTTGCCCGTGGTTGAAATGGCAAAGGTCCAGGCCAAGATTTAAAACGGCCAGAAATGGTTGTCGTTCCAGACCGTTTCAATCAGGGAGGCTTCAAGGGCCATGAGTTTTTTCAAATGGGTGGTTTCCCAGGTGGACAGCCAGTGGTAAAGCTTTTTTTCTTCCGGGTCAGAGGTTTCTTTTGATCTGTCGGCATAGAGTTTGACCGCTTTTTCTTCAAAGCTGATGGCTGCCGTAATGGCCGTGGCTTCAAACCCGGCGGCCTGGATTTTATGTTTTAAGGACTCGTCCAGGATATCCGGCGCCTTCACCCGGCCGGCATCATTCTCAAAGCCGCCTGCCGTGAACAGGCTGCTGCTCATCAGGGATTTAAACTGCTTTTCAAGAATATTCATATGTTCCTGCTCATCATCGGCCAGATCCTTGAAAAAGGCCTTGACCGCCTCATCCCTGGCAGATTCCATGGCTTTTTCATAAAGGGCCTTGCCTTTTCTTTCCATGAGAAAGGCGTTTTTCAATATGGTCAGTGCGTTTGATTTTTCCATGGGGCATCTCCTGTTTCGGGTTGATGATTTTTGTTTAAACCAGGATACCACGATGTAAAGCACAATATCAAGGCGGATGAACCCATTTTATAAATTGCATTATCTATGGTTTTTTAATAGATTGCCGTATTTGCATTGAAAAGATAAGAAAGACCTATGACCCCATTCGAAATCATCATCATTGCCCTGGGCCTGGCCATGGATGCCTCGGCCGTCTCCCTTGCCGCGGCAGCGGCCGGTTTTGCAAAAGACGGGCGGGCAAAATTTCGCCTGTCCTTTCATTTCGGGCTGTTCCAGTTTATGATGCCGGTATTGGGCTGGGCCCTGGGCATGACCTTTGTATCCTATTTTAAATCCGTTGATCATTGGATCGCCTTTTGTCTGCTCGGCTTTGTCGGGGCCCGCATGATCCGGGAGGGTATGGATACATCCCCGGACACC
>JAABTB010000392.1 GCA_011390085.1 Desulfobacula sp. | reverse complement strand
GGGTGCCCAGAAGCGTTTGGTCTTTGATCAGGGCCGCCTTGGCCGTGATGGAACCGATATCAATGCCGGCGTAGATCATATGGCGGTTGATCCTCCGTCCACCATGAGGGTCTGGCCGGTGATATAGGAAGATCCTTCGGAAGTAAGGAATAATACCGGTTTCACCACATCCTCGATTTCGGCGATCCGTCCCATGGGAATGGTTTTGGTAATATGGGCCAGCAATTCTGCATTGGACCAGAAGGGTTCGGAAAATTTGGTCCTGACCATGGCCGGAGCTACGGCATTGACCTGGATGTTGAAGGCGGCCAGTTCCGAGGCCAGAACCTTGGTCATCATTTCGATGCCGGCCTTGGCAATTCCGTAGATTCCCATTCCGGGCGAGGCTTTGGTGGCGGCGATGGAAGAAATGGTGACGATTTTTCCCTGATTTTTAGCCCGCATCATAAAGGCGGCTTTCCGGGAAACCAGGAAGGTGCCGCCGAGATTGGTATCCATGATTTTCTGCCACAAGCCCGGATCAAGATCGGCAATGCCCGGTGTGATAAGGTTCATGCCCACATTGTTGATCAGGATATCCAGCCTTCCATAGGTCTTGTCAATGGTTTCAAAAAGCCTATCCACCTCTTCGGGTTTACCGATATGGGCCTGGATGGTCATGAGGTTTTCCGGGGCCGAAAGGGCCTCTTTCGCCTTTTCAAGGGAGTCCGACTTCCGTCCGCAGATGATGACCCGGGCCTTTTCAGCCAGGAGTGACCGGGCAATCTCAAAGCCGATGCCCCGGCTGCCGCCGGTCACCAGACAGACTTTTCCTTCAAGATCAAATTTCATATTACCCCCTCCTTTGTTTGATGATTTCCATGAAAGCATCGATCCTTGTCTCCACCTGGGATTCTGAAAAACTTCTGGGATCCGTCATGTCCGCCTCGATCATGAGAACCGGGATCCCGGTTTTTTCCCGGACGATCCTCATGATGTCCATCTGGCCGAAAGAATAGGGCTTGCAGGACCGGTTGGAATGCATGACAAACCCGTCAATATCATAAAACCGGATCATGTTCAACACCTCATCGGCCATCTGGTCCACGCCGATATTGAGATAAATCCGGGTATAGGCTTCGGCCATTGAATCCAGAAAATGATTCTCATCAATATATTTGATGGTTCCGCACCAGGCCGAGGTATAGGTATCGGCCACAAGGCAGGCATTGTGATCTGAAAATTTGGAAGACAGCCATTTGAGACGGTACCAGACCGGCAGGTTGTCCCAGAGCAGCCGGTATTTTTCATTGGGGACGCTGCTGACGCCGTCCCTGATCCGCTGCTCCATTTCTTCAATCAGTTCCTTGTAAAAATCCACTGCTATCCTTGTGCCCCTCAGGGTCACGATGAGGGCCAGAAAGAAAAAGGCATCAAAGGCGGACATGGGTGAGGGTTTATGGGCCGTGGTATTGAGAACCTTCTGCCACAGGCGCTGCCCTTCAAGGGACAGTTTCCCCACCTCGTTCATTCGGTCATGGTCCAATTTTCTTTGGGTGACGGTTTCAAGAAAGGCAATATATTCATCGATCTGGGTCCTGACATATCCGGCGATTTCCGGGGAATAGGCCGTATGACAGATAGGAGTGTCAAGGATAAACAGGGGGACATTGTAAAACCTTGCCTGGACCTCATACCATTTTAAGACTGTGCCGCAGATATTATTGCAGCAGATGAGCATGTCCGGTCTGGGCAGCCCGCCGATGGGCCCTCCCTTGACCACGGAACAGGCGATATCGGCCCTGGCGTAAGAACACAGATCGGAACTGTAGCCCATATCCTCGGCTTTGGCGCAAAGGTCTTCCCCCATCTTGGCCGACCCGATCATGGCCCCGTGATTCTCAGGGTAGACCGGGATGATGTCCATGGCCACCAGGGGCTCCACAGGGCCGCCTGAGGTAATCCAGGCCACCTGTTTATGGTTCTGTCCTGCGCTCAGGGCCTCAAGATAATAGGCGGTCATAAGATCCCGCATTTTTTTGGCGGATTTGATTTTTACGGTTTCATTGGGTTTTTCCGGCATATCGCGTGTCCTTATCTAAATCATATGAATAAAGGTTTCAATACGAGTGGAGAACTGAGCCAGACTTTGCTGCTGGTCATCCATTTCAAAGGCCGTGCTTTTTATCCCGGCTCCATCGAGGCGTTCCTTAAGATAGGGGTAGTCAAAGGTGTGGGGATCACAGAATTTCAGCATAAGAAAAACCACCCCGTCTGCCTGGGTCTTTTTCACCTGGGAAATCAGATTTTCGGCCCGGGTGGTAAGACCCGAATGCTTTGCCGGACAGGTCACCCGGTCCCTGTATCGTTCGGCCATGGCGGACAGGGGAGGCCGGTCTTCCATGATCAGCCCTTCAAACCAGCGCTGACCTGTGCAAAGGTCGTCTCCCACAAGGACGCCTCCGGCCGTTTCGATCGCGTCAAAAATATCCGGAGTGTCACAAATGGAGCCGGAAAGAATGAGCCGCTTGCCGGGTTTGACCGGAGAGGTCATTTTTTCAGAGTGTGAAACAATATCTGCCAGGCGGTCTGCCGCCTCTTTCCGGTCCATGATCATGGACCCTTTGACAAGGGCGTAAAGATCCCGGCCGCTGATGATGCCG
>JAABTB010000041.1 GCA_011390085.1 Desulfobacula sp. | reverse complement strand
CCCCATAAAACGGGGGGTTGAGCGCATCGGGGTCCTTGTGGTCCAGCACCGGGATTTGAATTATTTTGAAATGTCCGATGAAAGGGCTATCTGGACCGTGGTCAGCCAACTGGCCGGTTCCATTGAAAATGCAAGGCTGCTCATGGAAGTTTCCCAGACCCGGGAAGATACGGAAATGCCGGCACCGCTTGGTTTCATAAAAGGAAGCGCCGCTTCCGGTGGGTATGCCCTGGGAAAATCCGTTGTTCTGGACGAGCCGCACAAATCCATCCTTTACGACCCCATGGCAAAAGAAGACGAATTCACAAAAACGGATTTTATTCATGCCATTGAAAAGACCATCTTAGAGCTGAAAGATCTGCAAAAGGGCTTTGCCGAGAGGCTGCCGGAAAGCGCCTCACTTATTTTCACCGCCCATTTCATGATCTTAAAGGACAAGAATTTTATCGGGAAAATGGGGGAACTCATTGACGGCGGCCTGAACCCCGTGGACGCGGTTCGGAAGGTCGCGGCCAAATACATGGCTGTTTTTTCAGCCAGCCCCCATGCCTATATGAGGGAAAAGGCCCAGGACGTGGAGGATCTGGCCGTCCGGATTCTGAGCCATTTCAGCAGCCGGGATGGGGGCAATGCCTGTGAAAAAGGAAGCATTGCCATCGCCAGGCAGGTGTTCCCGTCGGATATCCTCAAATATGTGTCCGCCGGTGTCAAAGGCATTATCCTGGCCAGCGGCGGCGTCACCTCCCATGTGACCATCCTTGCCCGATCTCTTCAGATCCCCTTGATCATTGCTGAAGAATCCGGGCTTTTGAATCTGCCGGGAAACACCGTTATTCTCATGGACGGGGACCTTGGCAATATTTATATCAACCCGGATAAAAAAACAGTCAAGCTCTTTGAAACAAAAGCCGGGGCTGAAACCCAGTCCCGCTCCGTGTCCATGGAAAATACCACATGGACAAGGGATAAGGAGCGGGTGGTCCTGATGGCGAACATCAACCTGCTCAGCGAAATCCCCCTTGCCAGGACCTTAAAGGCGGAGGGCATCGGCCTTTACCGAACGGAATTCCCCTTTTTGATCCGGGCCACCTTTCCTTCCGAAGCAGAGCAGTATATCATCTATAAAAAACTCTTTGATGAGATGGCGCCCCTTCCCGTCATGATCCGGACATTGGATGCAGGCGGGGAAAAGGCCCTGGCCTACAGCGATTCTCCCAAAGAAGCCAATCCGGAGCTGGGGCTCAGGTCCATCCGGTTCTCCCTGAAACACAGGGATATCTTTGAGTTTCAGATCAGGGCCATGCTGAGGGCGGCTGCCGGAAAAAAAGAGATCCGGATCATTTTTCCCCTGATTTCATCCATTGATGAATTCCTGGAGGCCAAGCAGGTGGTTTACGACTGCATAGACGCCTTGTCCAGGGAAGAGCTTGAATTCAACAGGGATGTGAGCCTCGGGATGATGGTGGAACTGCCCTCCGTACTGGCCACCATTGATGAATTTGCAAAGGAGGCGGATTTTTTTTCCATCGGCACCAATGATTTTATCCAGTATCTTCTGGCCGCCGACCGCTCCAACAAAATGGTGGCAGACCATTATATCCCCTGCCATCCGGCCGTGAACAGGGGCATTGCAAAAATTGCCGAGGCAGCCATGGCCCACCATATCGAGGTCTCGGTCTGTGGTGAGATGGCCCATGAAAAAGACTATATCCCATTTCTCCTGGGGGTGGGTATCCGCACCCTGAGCGTGGACCCCCAGTTTCTACCCATGGTTCAAAACACCATCATGGGTCTTGATATGGCAGAAGCAAAACAATATGCGGCCCAGATGCTGGCCCAGACCACGGTAAAAGGAGCCAGAAGCGTTCTCGAAGCCTTTAAAAACAGCCTGGCCCGGAAAAACGGATAAAGGATTTTATTTTCCCCCGCCATCCAGGATTTTCCTGACGGCAAGGGCCAGTTCTGTTCTATCCACCGGCTTCATGATAAATGAGGAAAAACCGATATCATAGGCTTTTTGCTCAGACAGGGTTTCGCTGTAGCCCGTGCAGAGCATGGCAGGCAGTTTGGGCCTTATTCTGAACATCTCGACGGCCAGTTGATCCCCGGTCATACCGGGCATGGCCATGTCCGTGATCAATAGGTCAAAGGCCCCCGGGTCGGCTTTGAATATCTCCAAGGCCGTTAAGGGGTCCGTGGCTCCCTGAACCTTATACCCCAGCATTTCCAGGCGCTGTTTTCCAAGTTTCATGAGAATGGGTTCATCATCAACAAAGAGAATCCGCTCCCTGCCTTTCGGCAGATTACCCTGCTCCTCCTTTGACTGTTCGATTTGGCCCTGGAAAGCAGGAAATAAAAGAGTGAACACAGTCCCCTTGCCCAAGGCGCTTTCAACCCGGATCAAGCCCTGATGCCGCTCCACGATGCCGTGAACCACTGCAAGCCCGATGCCGGTTCCCTTGCCGATTCCCTTTGTGGTGAAATACGGTTCAAATATCCGGCTCAGGGTATCCTTGTCCATGCCGGAGCCGGTATCAGAGACCACCAGTTTTACATAGGAGCCGGGAGGCAGTCCGGCATAGGGGCTTTTCGCATCTTCGGCCAAGACCAGGGTGTCAAGTTCAATCCCGATACGGCCCCCGGTCTGCACCATGGCATCGGCTGCATTGGAACACAGGTTGATGAGCACCTGGTTGATTTGTGTGATATTGCCCAAAACCATGGCAGGGGTTTTGGATATGTTCTGATGGATGTCAATGTTTGCCGGGATGGAGGACCGGATCAGCCTCAAGGATTCCTTGACGACGGCGCCCATATCCAAGGCTGTTTTTTTTGCATCATCCTTCCTGCTGAAGGTCAGAAGCTGTTTGACCATATCCCTGGCCCTCAGACCGGCCACCCGGATTTCTTCCAGGCTGGTTCGGGCAGGGTTCCATTCCGGCAGCTCATCCATGGCCAGTTCGGTGTTGCCCATGATGATGCTGAGCATATTATTGAATTCATGGGCAATACCACCGGCCAGGGTCCCGATGGATTCCATTTTCTGGGATTGGATGAGCTGGGCCTGGGCCTTCTCTTTTTCGGCAATGGCTTTTAAATATTCGGTAATATCACGGAAAAGGGCCATTTGGGAAACAGTGCCGTCCTTGTGATGAACCGGCATATGGGTCACCCGGTAGTGTCTGCCGTCCAGGGGGCTTTTTAGATTGATTTCAATGGTCTTACCGGCTGAAACCTTCTCAAATCCGCACCAGCCGCATTGATGATCCATGCCGTGCAGGGCGCTGTAACAGTTTTCATGGGTGGCATCCCGCCCGACCCGGCGGATCATGGCCGGGTTCATATATTCAATCCTGAAATCAGGCGAACAGATATATAAAGGGTCTGTGAAGGATTCCATCATAAACCGGTATTTTTCTTCGCTGTCTTTAAGTTTTTCTTCAGCTCGCTTTCGTTCCGTCAGATCAATGCCGAGGCAGGTGACGTCGAGGGCCTTCCCCTGGGCATCCCGGGTGAGGACGTTGGACCAGGCCACGTTCAGCAATTCTGCTTTTTTTGTCAGGATTTCATTTTCATAATTTGAGAATCCGGATGTGTCTTTCCGGTTCAACACCGTGTGGAAGATCTCCCGGATATCTTCCCGGACCGCTTCGGGAACAAAGAGGGTAAACCCGTCCTTTCCCAGAATCTCCTGCCGCTCCCATCCGGTCAGTTTCAGGAAATGATCGTTGGCAAAGATGATCTTGGCTTCCGGGTTCAGGGCAATACCGATCTGCGGGGTATTGACAAGAATATTCCGCCATTTTTGTTCAGACTCGATCAGGGCTTTTTCTGCCTGTTTCCGGTCCGTGATGTCCAGGGTGAACCCGGCCAGATAAGATGGACCCCCTTTTATACGGATCGGGAATTTGATGGTTTCATAAAACCGGCCGTTAAAGGTTTCTTCAATGTATTTGACTTTCCCATCCCGCAAAATTGCCTGATCGTCGGCGATCATGCTTTTTGCAAGATCGGATGGGAAAAGATCATCCATGGTTTTGCCGATCAATTTATCCAGGGGCAGCCCCAGCATTTTTTCATAATTTCTGCTCAGATAAAGGGACCGGATTTTCTCATCCTTGAAAAAGATGTAGACGGGGCTGTGCTCCATAAAAAGATGGAAGATCTCTTCTCTTTCCTGAAGCACCTCTGCCATCCGTTTTTGGTCGTTTTCAAGGCCCGGTGTTTTTTTATGTTCAAGGAGCGCCTGTTCCAGGTCCCTGACTCTTTTTTCCAATTCCGCATAGGATGGTTTTTGATTCATTTCAGGCCTCGAAAATTTAAGGTGGTGGTTTGGGGGTTTATGCCCATTATTCCTTTGGAATCCGGCATACGGGAACAGGGAGCATTTTATGCCGGTTGGCCGTATTAAAGGCTTGAAAAATGTTGACCACCTGTTTTTCCCGGTCCGTCAAAGGGGTGTTGCCGGGGGATTCAAGATATTGCATGGCCCATTCCAGTTCGGCATAGGAGGCACCGATCTGGCTTTCATCGGTGCGGTTGTCTTCCCAGAGCCCGTCAGTGGGCGGGGCCGTCAGGATCTCCTGAATAATGCCAAGATTTTTTCCCAGGGCATAGACTTCCGATTTCGTGAGGTCGGCAATGGGTGAGATGTCCACCCCGCCGTCGCCGTATTTGGTAAAAAACCCTACGCCGAAATCCTCGACCTTGTTGCCGGTTCCGGCCACCAGCAGTTTATGGCTGGAGGCAAAGGCATAGAGGGTGAGCATGCGAAGCCTTGCGCGGGTATTGGCCATGGTCAGGCCATCCTGGATATCATCGGGAAAGCAGGTTTTGATCTGTTCAAACACCGGGGTCAATTCAACGTCAACACCCTTGACGGCGGCAAAGTGTTGGTTCAGCCAGGTTATATGGGAGGATGACCGGGACACCTGGTCCCCGGCCTGGTGAATGGGCATGTTCAATACCAGAACCGGCTTTCCGGTTCTGGCGCACAGGGTGGAGGTAACGGCGGAATCAATGCCTCCTGAAACCCCTACGGCAAATCCCTTTAACCCGGATCGGGCAAGATAATCGGAAAGCCATTGAACAATATGATCCACTACTTTTTCGGTTTTTATCATGTTGCATCCTGAAAAATTAATATTGTTGGGTTTTGGCTGATATTAAAAAGCCGGGAGGATTTTGTCAATCATTAGGGAATGAATTCCATGGACCTTCTTGTAATCCTGCCGGATACCGGATTTTGGCAAGGCGATGAAAGACCCTGGAGCAAGAGGCTTGCATCCGGGTCCGGATTTGGATAAACTCCATCCAACCCGTAAGAGAAGGAGGTTTAACATGAACGTCATCATTGATCTGTGTGTGGTTCCCATGGGAGTGGGCCTGTCGGTTTCAAAATATGTGGCGGTCTGCCATGAAATCATACAGGCGGCCGGACTTTCCTCGGAACTTCATGCCTATGGAACCAATATCGAAGGGGACTGGGACCAGGTCTTTGCCGTGGTTAAAGAATGTCATGAAAGAATTCATGCCATGGGCGCCCCCCGGATCACCACGACCATCAAGGCCGGTACAAGAATCGACAGGGGACAGACCATGGCGGAAAAGGTGGCCAGCGTACGGGCCAAGCTCTAAATGTCTTCCGGATTTTGATACAGGACTTCAAGGATCTGCTCAATTTTTGGGTCTGCCGTTTCCGCGCTGAGGGTGCAGCCCCCGGCCCCGGCATGACCTCCGCCGCCGAACCGGGCCAGCAGCTTTCCGATGTTGACCCGGCTGCCTTTGTTGAAAATGCTGCGGCCGATGCTGATCTGAACCTGTTTCTGGTCAGGCCCGGCAAACCGGATTTTTACACTGGCCATACTTTCCGGGAAAAGAGTATAGGTCAAAAACCGGTTGCCCTCGGGAACCGGATCAAGGGATCTGAAATCCGTCACGGAGATATTGTGCCGTATTTTTGTATGGGTAATCAACCGGCTTTCATAAGCGGCATTTTCCCTTACCACGGCATGGCACCGGATTTTGACCTCCGGGACCTCAAGGATGCTTTGGATGGGAGAGTCCATTAAAAGATCTACCAGGAGGTTCCAATAGGCCCGGTCTTCATAGGCCTGGTTTTTGATGGTCATGGACAAAAGAATATAGGGATATTTTTCCGGGTATCTCACCTGGTCCTGATCCAGAGCGGCGGCATCAATAATGTCGGTATTCAGAACCAGTTCATCATAGTGGTTATCGAGTTTTCCCTTGGCCCGATAATATCGGTAGACCAACCCGGCTGCCGATGGTGCAATTTCAAAGGCGCCCTTCACAGACTCCGGGGCCTTGTTGGAAATATGGTGGTCAAACCATAATTCACAGCCCTTTACATAGGGAAGGTTGCAAATGATATCCCCCTTTAAAATATCGGCTTTGCCGGCCTGGACTTCATGGGGTTCGACCCAGTAAATATCCGTATCAATGTTTTCCGCTCTTCTCAACAGCACGGCACACACGATTCCGTCAAAATCAGGCCTTGTCACAATTCTCATAGGGTTCTCTTTGTTATAAAATTAATCATAGCCTATTGATAGATGATTCAGCCCGAGTTTTCAAGATGGTTCTTACAAGGCCCGACAATTTTTTGTGCTTCTGTTTTCCATAAAACCTGAATGAAGACCGGTTTCACCTTTTTGTGCTTGACCCCTAGGGGTTTTTCTGGTCTATTACCATCATCGATTCAGGGCATTTCTTTTTTTTGAGAGCGTAAAATTTTGACACCATTCAATATGGACCATATCGAAAGAGATTTTTTCAAAAAAGGGGACCCCTTAAAAAAACTATTGAAAATAACCCTTGATCTTCTTTCGGCCGAGCAGGTCGGCATATTATACGGTACAAACGCTTCAAAAGACAGATTTCTCCCCACAAGTGACTGGGATCGCGGCGTCATGGATATCTTTGACGGCAGAGGGATACAGGGAAAGGTCCTGAAGCTCTTTGGGACCAAAATCGTCACCCTGAAAAAATTAAGCCCGGTATATTTCTATAAACAGGATTCAAAAACAGGTGAGCGCCGGGACAATGACGGCATTATTTCCTATATGCTCCGAACCTGTACCGATTATTATCGAAAAGGGGTCAGTATTCTTTTCAGCCCTGATATCTCAGGCAATATTTACAAAATAGATGAACAGTATGCCTGTATCCCGTTTTACAGTTATAACGGCACGGCCATCAGCAAGCCCGAAATCCAGGTCCGGGTGGATCTGAACATCGTCAAACATTTTCAGGCTAAAAATTATGTTTCCATCTATATCCCGGATTACGGCATCATGGTGGTCAATACCACGGATCAGGATCTCATGGATCTTGTGGAATTAAGGTTTGTGAGGGAAGCGGAGCTGAAGGCAAAATTTAATATTCTCATTGAATGGGTTGAAATTGCCTCCCTTGCCGCATTGGGCAGACTCAAGGGGAAAAAGGGGGCTCATTTATTATGGAAAAAAGAAAAACAACTGAGAAGGACATCCTTTGACCTTGTGGAAAATGAAAAAAGATACCGGGATCTTTATGAGAATGCGCCCATCGCCTATTTTTCCATGGATTTTCAGGGGAATGTCACCAAATGCAATAACAATTCCTTAAAGCTAACCGGCTATTCAAAAAAAGATCTCATCGGCCACCCTGCCCGGGAATTGTACGTAGATACCGGCGCCGGAATCATCACGCCCCAGGACGTAAGGCAGATGCTTGAACAGGGAAGGCCTGTCAGGGATGTTGAAATGAAATTCAGGAATAAAAACGGTCAGGAAGTCTGGGTCAGTATTTCCCTGGATGCCGTCCGGGACAAGGATGGAAAGATTCTTGAATTTCGTGCCATGGCCATCGACATTTCAGAAAGAAAAGTGCTCGAAAAGCAATTGGTTCAGGCCCAGAAAATGGAAGCTATCGGAACCCTGTCCAAAGGTATCGCCCATGATTTTAATAATATCCTGACCCCTATTGCCGGGTATACGGAAATGCTCCTGATGGAAACCGATG
This sequence comes from Desulfobacula sp., assembly GCA_011390085.1. Classification (GTDB taxonomy): domain Bacteria; phylum Desulfobacterota; class Desulfobacteria; order Desulfobacterales; family Desulfobacteraceae; genus Desulfobacula. The sequence goes on along the minus strand of JAABTB010000041.1, from coordinate 3,260 downwards.
CTACCGGGACCCAGAAAAAAGAACATCTTCAGATTATTCATGACTGTGCCATATATGCCAAAGGCCTTATCAATCAGATACTGACCTTTTCACGCCAGAGAGAAAATGAATTTAAACTCTTACAACCCCATGTGTTTGTCCGGGATGCCCTGGCTTTGGCAAGGTCTTTTGTCCCGGCCACCATTACCATCAGGGAAAAGATAAATGAAAACTGTTCTCTTCTCATGGTGGACCCGATCCAGGCCCATCAGGTTGTCATGAATCTGATTTCCAATGCCTACCATGCCATGGAAGAAACCGGAGGGGTTCTGGATGTGGTCCTGGATGAAATTGTCATCAAGGACGAAAATGAGGTCTACCCCTTGAAACCGGGAATCTATAGTTATCTTAAATTTTCAGATACGGGTCACGGCATTCCTCTGTCTAACCAGGGAAAAATATTTGATCCTTTTTTTACAACCAAAAAAGAAGGTAAGGGTTCAGGCATAGGCCTTTCAGTGGTTCACGGCATTATCCGGTCCCATAACGGCCATATCACCGTCAAATCAAAAGAAGGGGAAGGCGCCTGTTTTGAAATCTATCTGCCGTCTTATACCGGTGATCTCCGGCCCGAGGATCAGAAAAAAGAGGAACCCCTTTTTGTAAAAGGAAATGAAAGAATTCTTCTGGTGGACGACGATCAACGAGTGGCCTTCATGGAACAATATCTGCTGGAAAAACTCGGTTACCATGTGACCTGCCATCAGAAAGGTCCGGAGGCCCTTCTGGAGTTCAGACAATCCCCAAAAGCCTTTGACCTTGTCATCACGGATTTGACCATGCCGAACCTCACAGGGGATCAATTGGCTGAAAAGATAACTGAAATCAGACCTGGAATACCGATTATTCTCTGTACCGGTTATGGGGAGCAGATCAATAAAGAAAAATACAGGCTTAAAGGGATAAAAGGCTTTTTACATAAGCCGGTGGCCATAAAGGACGCGTCCCATCTGATCCGGAATATTCTTGATAACCGTTAAACCGGTTCGGTCCAAAGGGATGAGATCACATCGGTCAAAAGCCTCTTAAGCGGTTTTAATGAGGTTTCAGCCGTTTTCAGCACGGATTCCAAGGTGGTTTCCATGGGTTTGTCCGGATCATTGATATTGGTGATCAGGGAAATCCCAAGAATTTTCATCCCCGCATGAATGCCTGCAATGGCTTCCATAACCGTTGAAAACCCGACGGCATCAGCCCCGATGAGTTTTAAGAACCGGGTTTCCGCAGGGGTTTCCAGGCTCGGGCCCGAAAGACCGACATAGACCCCGGTCTGAACAGGGATCCGGCATTGCAAAGCGATGTTTCGGACAAGATCCATGAGGTTAGGGTCATATACCCGGCTCATATCCGGGAATCTTAGGCCCCAGTCCGCTTCATTGGGGCCTGCAAGCGGGTTCTTTCCGGTAAGATTGATATGATCCCGGATGATCATGATGTCTCCGGCGGAGAAATTCAGATTGATTCCCCCGGCGGCATTGGTTAATATCAGGGTCCTTACTCCCAGTTCCTGCATGACCCGTATGGGGAAGGTGACCTCTTCGGGCGAATATCCTTCATACAGATGAAATCTGCCCTGCATCATTAAAAGAGGCCTGCCGGAAAGGGTGCCGTAAATGAGTTTTCCTTTATGGCTTTCCACCGTGGATACCGGAAAATTCGGCAGTTCCGAATAATTGAAACTCGCTAAAGGGTCAAGGTCGTCAAGGGTGTCGGAAAGCCCTGTTCCGGTCAACAATCCGATGAGGGGGGCTTTTGTGATATAGGGTTTTAAAAATTCGGCTGTTTCAATCGCATGTTTTCTGTCGGTCTTCATGGTACATCCTTTACCAGGTTTTAAATTCAAAGGGAACGATAATTTAAGGCCGGGGCTATGTTGCATACCTGGAGGCAATCTCTTGGACGGCATCCAGGACGGCATCTACATGGGCCTCGGTATTAAACGGGCCGAATCCCATCCGGACGGTTCCGCCGATCTTGTCCGTGCCCAGGTGTTCATGGACCAGGGGGGCGCAGTGAAGACCGGTCCGGCAGGCAATATCATAGTCTCCATCCAGGAGGGTTCCGGTGTTGACGGCTTCAAATCCTTTGATATTAAAACTCAGGATGCCGATATGATCCGTCAGATCATGGGCGCAATAGGTGACGACCTTATCCATACCGTTTAACCCGTCCCGCAGTTTTTTTGTCAGATTCATTTCATGGCCGTGAATCTTCTGGATTCCCTGTTCCAGAACCCAGTTCAGACCGGCATAAAGACCGGCGATGCCGATGGTATTCAATGTGCCGTATTCAAGCCGGTAGGGATATTCTTCAAGATGGTGGCGAAGGGCAGAATCGACACCGGTTCCGCCGGCCCGGCTGTGCCGGATGACCACATTCTCCCGGACATACAAACCGCCGACCCCGGGGGGACCCATCAGGGATTTGTGGCCGGTAAAAGCGATGACATCCACATTCATGGCCTCAATGTCAATGGGGATTTTGCCGGCGGTCTGGGAAGCATCCACCAGAAAGATGATCCCCCTCTCCCGGCAGAGTTTCCCAATTTCCCGGATCGGCTGTAGGGTTCCGATGACATTGGAGCCGTGATTGACCACCACCAGCTTTGTATTTTTTTTAAACCTTGATATAAAATCATCCGGGTCCACAAAGCCTTTTCCGTCAAAGGGGATATAATCCACATCCACATGATGGTAAACGGAGGCGTGGTATAGAGGCCGCAATACGGCATTGTGTTCGATCATGGTGGTCACGGCATGGTCCCCCGGCCTTAAGAGGCCTGCAATGGCAAGGTTCAGGGCATCGGTGGAATTGAGTGAAAAAATAAGCCGTTTCGGGTCCTTCCCGTTAAAATACCGGGTCAGGGCCTTTCTTGCATTCTCAATGACATTGCCCGTTTCTATGGAAAGATCGTAACCGGAGCGTCCGGGACTGACCCCGTTTTTTCTGAAAAACCGGTCCATGAAGGTATAAACCCCTTCCGGCTTGGGAAATGATGTGGCCCCGTTGTCAAGATAAATCATATGGGTTGAATCCTTTGGTCCTTATTTACCATTAATATAATCACCCTTGAAGCCCAAGGCACCCTTTAATTTCCAAGGAATTTATAGTATAGAAGAAAGGAATTTGAAACAGGTGAAATGGTTATTGGAATCAGAGGGATCCTATGGCGGACGAGCATTATTTTTTTTCGGTGGACCTACAACGGATAAAAATGATTA
>JAABTB010000391.1 GCA_011390085.1 Desulfobacula sp. | reverse complement strand
CTTGCCAAAACCTGTCATTTAACCCGGAAAAAGGTCACAATCCTCCTGAGCTTCAACGAATTGATGTACATGAATATCGTGAAATTCATGTGAAAGTCTACCGCATTATCTACCAGATCATCGAAGCAGATGTTTTTATCCATTGTATCCTTGACGGCAGGCGGGATATCCCGGAAATACTTCAGCAACGAAATTTGAGATAAGACGCATCGATGGACAGGGTCAGAGAAGTATCCCTTGGTCACCTCCCATGAATGTTGAGACTGGGCCTCTGCCGGGGGCTTTTTCGTCCTTGATCGGTTATATTTTGACGGCATATCCGGCAAAAATGAAAAAAGTTCCCGAACGGCAACTTTTTCTTGTGTTTCATTTGTATGTCTGCTAAATGTACCTGATCGGCAACTTTTATGCGGGGGGATTATATTGAAATCTTCAAATAGAATCAGCAGTCCTGCGGAATTGGGACAATATCTTCTCAAAGAGCGTAAACATCTCAAACTGACTCAAAAAGAAATTTCCGAGTTCGCTGATGTTGGCAGAAAATTTATTATAGAGCTTGAAAAGGGCAAAGCAACAGCGCAACTTGGAAAAGTGTTTGAATTGCTGGACAGCCTTGGTCTCGAACTCCATATCGTTAAGCGCGGAGACAGTTGATTTGGAAACTTTGAATGTTTTTTTCGAACAAACCAGGGTCGGCTCCATACGCATTGACAGCAGAAGGATCTTTTCATTTAATTATTCCGGGGAATGGCTGGATTTGCCCGAAGCGTTCCAGATATCTATTTCGATGCCGCTGCAGGAAGGCGTTTTTCAGCATGATACAGTAAAATCTTTTTTTTCCAATCTGCTGCCCGAATCCGCTGTCAGAAAATTAATTTCAAAACAGCTTGGAATTTCAGATAAAAATGATTTTATGCTTCTCAAACGGATCGGAGGGGAGTGTGCAGGGGCCATATCCATTCTGCCTGAGTCGGAAAAACCGGAATCGCCGGACCAATATCAATACCGTTCTTTATCTGATGAGCAATTATCGGATTTAATCGTGCAGATTCCTCGACGCCCTTTACTTGCGGGTCAGGACGGGATTCGGATATCGCTTGCAGGTGCACAGGAAAAATTGGTGCTTTTCCATAAAGATCCCAGCTTCTATATCCCGATGAATGGTGCGCCAAGCAACGTTATCTTAAAACCCGCCATGGTTCATTTTCAGAATTCCATTGAAAATGAATGTTTTTGCATGATGCTTGCAGGCTCTCTTGGTTTGAAAGTTCCCCCTGTTTCAATTGTTCGAACAAAATCCCGAAAAGTCTTGTTGATAAAAAGGTATGACCGAAATCCGGATAATGATTTTACCAGGCGTATTCATCAGGAAGATTTCTGCCAGGCAATGGGGCTTTCCCATGAACTGAAATATGAGGCTGATGGCGGGCCAGGGCTAAAGGCATGCTTTGATCTTACCCGGGCCTATTCCGCGAATCCGATTAAAGATCTTCAGCAGTTGATGGAATGGGTGTTTTTTAATTTTTTAATCGGTAATATGGATGCACATGCAAAGAATTTGTCTTTTATGTATCAGGGAAAGCAGATTCGGTTGGCGCCTTTTTATGACATGATGTGTACGAATATCTATGAACATTTGTCACAAAAACTGGCTATGAAAATCGGAGGCGAAAACAGGCCGGAGTGGATTATGGAAAGGCACTGGAAAAGATTTTCAGAAGAAATAAAAATAAGCAGTGCCGTCCTTCAGAAACGATTAACAGCCTTTTGTCTTGGATTGATCAAAAAAATTGACATTACCCATGCGGATTTTATCGGCAGATATCAAGGAGCCGGTCTATTGGATGACGTCATAACAACGATAAAGAAAAGAACGTATACAACGCTTAAACAATTTGAATGAATATTCAACCGGAAACATTCTGCGGACAAGCCGCAGATGTCCGAAGTTGAGACTGTAAGGATCTTTTAAAAAGAATTGTCCGGTGCGACGTCAAATATTATGAAAACAAATACAAAGAAACTGAATGAACTGGTTCAATATGCACGCGGATTGGGGGCGACGGATGCTGCAATCCTTTCACCCGGGGAAATTGTGGCGGATCAGTATTTTGCCGACCGGTGCAAAGAACCGCGATGTGAACATTACGGCCTGTCAAAGAGCTGTCCGCCATATGTTTCCGGGCCTTCTGAATTCAAAAAACAGCTTGAAAAGTTTAGCCGGGCGATTTTTTTCAAGATTGATGTTCCGTCTGAAATCCTTTTTTCCGCTGAGCGCCGGGAAGTCTTTCAGTTGCTCCACCAGACAGCAGCCGGCATCGAAAAGGAAGCCATAAAAAAAGGATATATAAATTCACAAGCCTATGCCGGAGGCTCATGCAAAAATATATTTTGCCATGACCGTCTTGAATGCAATGTGATTTCTAAAAACGGTGAATGCAGACATCCCCAATATGCCCGGCCTTCAATGTCGGGGTTCGGCATCAATGTCTCAAAGCTTTTTGAAGCGGCCAACTGGCGCATGGACCGCGCCGTCCCCCGGGACACCGATGCAGGGAAATCCCAAACGGCAAATGTCTGCGGGTTGGTCTTGGTCGGTTGATTGAGATTTTGACAATATCATTGCCCAGCCAGACGGGCAGGGGCGCTGACCCTCTCGCTTGTGG
>JAABTB010000390.1 GCA_011390085.1 Desulfobacula sp. | reverse complement strand
CCATGAGGGCAAAGGGCTTGTGGGGACGGTTTTTTCTCAGCCTCAGGGTTTTCACGGCCTTTTCAGGGGAGGCATCACAGGCCAGGTGGAACCCGCCCAGCCCCTTGACGGCCACAATCCTGCCCTCCCCCAAAAACCGGGCCGCCAGGGAAACGGCATCCCTGGACCCTTCTGCACCGGACCCGACGCTGATCCTTCTGCCTTCCCGGTCCGTTAAAAAGGCTTCAGGACCGCAAACGGGACAGGCATTGGGCTGGGCGTGGAACCTCCGGTTCCGGGGATCATGATATTCGGCCCGGCAGGCCGGGCACATCTCGAACCCCTTCATGGAGGTCTTGGGCCGGTCATAGGGGATATCTTCGATGATGGTGAACCGCGGGCCGCAATTGGTGCAGTTAATGAAAGGATATTCAAACCGCCGGTCCGAAGGGTCCTTCATTTCCAAAAGGCAGTCCGGGCAGACGGTGACATCCGGGGAAATCAGGGTGGCGCGGCTGCCGGAACTCCTGCTGTCCATGATCTGAAATGAGGAAAAATGTTGAGGCTTGGCCCGGAAGGTCTCAATCCCGGTTACCGAGGCCAGCAAAGGCGTTTTTTCAACAAGGTCGACGGAGAAAAGATCGATATCCTGCTCTGCCCCTTCCAGGACAAGGCTGACCCCACCGGAGGTATTGGACACTTCCCCTTTTAGACCGTATTTTTCGGCAAGGGAAAATAAAAAAGGCCTGAACCCGACGCCTTGAACCACGCCGCTGATTTCCAGGCGTTTTGCAATGACGGGACCGGCCATGAAGCTTAGATCTGACGGTTGGGGCTGTTAACGTCCAGGGCGTCGGCCGCCAGTATGGTTCTCATGTCTTCCAGGGTCTGGAGGGCCGCTTCTTCATCCACCTTTGAGATGGCAAACCCGGCATGGACAATGACATAGTCCCCGATTTTCACATCATCCAGGAGCATGAGGCTTGCCTCCCGGACTACCCCGTCCACATCCACCTTTGCCACACCGCCATTCATTTCAATAATTCTTGAGGGAACTGCTAAACACATGGTCATCCATCCTTGTCTGAAATCATAAAGGCTTACTATACCGCAGGGGCATCGGGTTGATCAATACTTATCTTGACAATGATGAGAGTGACATCATCCTGGAATCCGGCGTCTTGTTGGAATTGGCAGGAACCCTTGATGCAAAGCTCCAATATCTCCTGGGATGACCTGCCGGCATTTTCCCGGATGATGCGGTGAAGATGGTCCTTGCCGAATTTTTGGCCCGCCGGATTCCGGGCTTCCCAGATCCCATCCGTATAGAGGGCGATGATCTGACCTCCGGCCAGGGTTGAAATCCTGTTTTCCTTGTATTGCAGGCTGTCATCAAGGCCCAGGGCCGCCCCCTCTCCCTTCAGTTCCATAAAGCTCCCCTGCTCCGGATCATAGAGCACGGCCGGATCATGGCCGGCCCTGACCCATTTCAGACATTTTTCCCCCAGGTCCAGCTCAATACCGAAAAAGGTGATAAAATTACCCGAGTCTTCCACATCCCGGCACAGATGGCGGTTGACATCCGTCACCGCCTCGGCAAGGTTTCCCGGCATTGCGGAGCGCTGCCGGAACAGGGCCCTGGAGGTGGCCATGAGAAGGGCCGAAGCCACCCCGTGCCCGGACACATCCCCCAGGACAATCCGGATCCGGTCTTTTTTATCGATTTCCGGCAAAAGATAATCATAATAATCTCCACCGGTTTCATCGCAATAAATGATTTTTCCTGCAATATCCAGCCCCGGAAGGACGGGCTTTTCTTTGGGCAGCAGATTCTGCTGGATTTCCCGGGCCAGGTTGAGGGATTTCTGCATCATTTCCCGTTCCTGGAGGCCTTGAGTCATTTCGTTCACCACATCCCCGGCAAAACCGATTTCATCACCGGACACCACCTGGACGCTCTGGTCAAACCGTCCCCTCCGGACGTTCATGAGTACCAGGGCCAGTTCGTTGATGGGGTCTACAATGTTTTTGCAGAGCAGCCGGGTTAACTGCTTCGAAAAAACAAAGGTCCAGATGAAAAGGACAAAGGTGAATACAATAATTCCCCGGCCATAGGCAATGGCCTCTACAGGTGAAATCTCGATTTCCCATTGAAGTGTCATCAGGGTGACCAGCAGCACCGTCACCGGAATAAGGGCGATGAGGCGGTTGGTCGCCCGGATACGTCGGGACAGGGAAATTTTGGTGACCCCTTCCAATTGCGCCAACTGGCCTTGGGGAAAGAAAAACGGAATCAACTGCCTTCGCGAAAGGACCTCTATATAATGGGATGCGATACCTGAAGCTATCAACCCAACCATGCTGGCCCTGACGGAAAGGGTGATGACCGTCCGGTGGTCCAGGAACCCGGCAAGGGTTGTGTACAGCGCCACGAGGCTGGGGATGATGACCCACATCAGCACATTGACCGGGATAACGAGAATCGGCAGATTCAAAAGCCTTCTTTTGGCGGCCTCAATGATTTCAGGTGCGGGTCTGGCTCCTTTTTTCAGCAGGTTCAGACAAAGTGAAATAGGCCTGAGCATCCGGTTGATCCCCGTAACAACGGCAAAAAAAGAAAGCCCTGATATCAGTAAGAACCGGGGTAAATAATGCGTCATCACCCGGTTCAACGTCATGGCCTGGTATTGACCCAG
>JAABTB010000389.1 GCA_011390085.1 Desulfobacula sp. | reverse complement strand
CTGGGAAGGCAAGCTGCCTGCTGGCCCCATCTTCCATGACCTACGCAGAACAGCAGTCAGGAATATGGTCAGGGCTGGTATTCCGGAACGTGTTGCCATGATGGTATCCGGCCATAAAACAAGGTCTGTGTTCGACAGATACAACATTGTCAATGATGCGGATCTGAAGCCGGCAAGCGCATTGCAGGAAAAATACCTGGAAAATCAGATGGGCACAAATACGGGCACAATCGTCAATTTAAAGGAGAAATTAGGCTAAGATGATTGGATGTAATCTATTGTTTTTATTAATAAAAAACCGGAGATATCAAAATGTCTGATTTCTCCGGTCATATATTTCGAAGTCCGACGCTCTATCCAGCTGAGCTACGGGCGCGCAAGTCCATGAACCTGATCTTAAATAGCATGATAAAAGGTTTTCCGCAACATTTGAAGATGCTGTTTGGTCGTGATTTTTCATGTTTATCGAATATAACTAAAAAATTGCCTGATACTGAAATAAAAGCCCTTGTTTTTGTAAAATTTTCAGGCAGATATTGAAAATTCTGTTTTTGGTTTCGTTTGGGCCTTGACATAATGACAGTTAAATGTCATTTTAAAATTATGAATGAAAAGCAATACACAATTATGGATCTTTGTGAGCTTACCGGATATACCAGGAGAACAATAAGGTATTATATCCAGGAAGGGCTTCTTGATCCACCGGCCGGCAGGGGGCGTGGAGGGTTTTATTATGACAGTCATTTGAACCGGTTGCTGGATATTAAATCCCTCAAGGATAAAGGCCTGGAGCTGACCGCAATTCTTGATGTCCTTAAAAAGGATTCTGAGTCAAAATGCTTAAACTTAAACATAAGAGAGTTGTGGATAAAATATCCGATTGAGCCGGGGCTTGAGATCCACGTAAGCCGAGACCTGGAAGAAAAAGAAAGAAAGAAGATAGCCGAAATTATAAGAGTTGCAAAATCAATTATCGAGTCTGGAGGAATTGGGAATGAATGAAACATGTGGTTTGTTGTCTTCAAAGTCTGGTCCTGTCCCTTTAATGGGTGTGAGCGTTGAGGGGGATATTCTGGGACGTGGAGCCAGAGTTAAGATATCCCAGAGATTCAAGAACCAAGAGAAAAATGCCATCGAAGCGGTATATAAATTCCCCATACCCGAGGGTGCTGCCGTATGTGGTTTCAGCGCTGATATTGCCGGCAAAAAGATTACAGGCCATGTTGAAGATCGTGAAAAGGCATTTGAAATGTATGATGATGCCCTTGAAAGAGGGGACGGCGGATACCTTTTAGATGAGGAAAGACCCAATATCTTCACGCTCTCTGTTGGCAATCTCAATCCGAATGCAGAAGTCATGATTGAGATTAATTATGTCACTCTTCTGGACATGACAGGAAAGTCCGTGCGTTTTTTTCTGCCCACAACCATCTCTCCCCGGTATATCCCGGGCAGCATGAGAAAAGACGACGGCATTCCCACAAGCGATACGATACAACCGCCATATTCAGAAGATGTTCCCTATGGTCTTTCGATTTCTTTGAATATCCACAAAGGCGGATTCTTGAAATCCATCGATTCCCCCAGTCATCCGATACAGATCCAGGATCTGAATGGTGATCCTGTCAAAATTGCTTTCTCCGCACAATCCGTCCGGATGGATCGGGATTTCATTCTGAATATGGAATATGAAGCACACTCTGCGACCAGGGCGTATCAATGGCGGAATGAACAGGAATTCTTCCTTCAACTGGATTTTTTCCTGGAGCATGATCCCTCTCAATCTGGCGCATCACAAAATCAGGAAGAAAACAAGAAAGAGATCATCTTTCTGCTTGATTGCTCCGGGTCTATGCGTGGAGATTCGCTTCGCCAGGCAAAAAAGGCATTGGAAATTTGTCTCCGCGGGCTGGACTCGAAAACTGCTTTTACGATCTATCGCTTTGGCTGGGAGTATGACTGTCTGTTCAAAAAACCTGAAAAATATTCAGAACACAGCCTTAAAAAGGGGCTCGAATATCTCCGGAATGCAGATGCCAATCTTGGTGGAACTGAGATCCTCAATCCGTTGAAGGGAATCTATGACGCATGCCACGGAAGAGATAACATTGAAAAGAATATCGTTCTGCTGACTGATGGTGAAGTTGGCAATGAGGAAGAGATTTTTGAAACTGTGCGACGAAAACAGGAAACCGCGAGGATGTTCTCCATCGGTATCGGAGCCGGCTGCAATGAATATTTCATAAAAGGGCTTGCAAGATCCGGCAGAGGGGCTTCTGAGTTTATCTATCCTGGGGAAAGGATAGAGCCGAAAGTTTTGAGCCTGTTCGGCAAAATCACTCAAAAAAGTCTGGAGAACCTTTCGATTCAATGGGGCAAAGGAACTATAGAACAATCGCCTGCCAATCCGGCAATATTTTTTGAAAACCCGGTGACCTTGTTCGCACGCTGCAAAGATAATGACTTTTTGACAGATAAAGTAATCGTCAAGGGAAGTATTAACGGCAGGAAAAAAGAATGGGAAATTAATATCACAGAATCCGATTGCGTTCATATTCCGGTTCCCACTCTCTGGGCCAGGGAGAGAATCAGGGATCTGGAGGAAAATAGAGACACCCCTGAAAAAAGGGGATCAAGGCAGAAAGAAAGAAAAATAGACACAAGAAGAGAATCCATTTTA
>JAABTB010000388.1 GCA_011390085.1 Desulfobacula sp. | reverse complement strand
GGTGATGCCTATTCATATACGGAAGGGGATTCCATTGAGGTGAGTTGTGGAAGCACGCTCGGTGTCAAACATGGCGGAAAACATGTTGAAGTAAAATTCTGGGGCGGAGAATATGCCGGCCAACTCAAATCCTGGACCTGGGAAGAATGCGGTGAAGATAAAGCCAAAGAATGGAATTTTGGTGGCGCTTTAATAAGAGATATGAAATCATGGTGGAATGATGATGGAGAAACCAAAGAAACCAAATGGAAACAGTATCCTTTTGATTCAGATGATCCGATAAAAATCTCAGAAACTTATGAAAATGAAAAAACCGGGGTCAAAACCGAGACGACCTATTGCAGAGATACAGGGAATATGATTGCTTACAACAGCAAACATCAGGGCGCAAATTCCACGCACAGTTTTGATTTTAAATGGGACAACAAGGCATCATCTGAATTTACCTTTGCTGCTTCATCATCCTTTGAGTTTAAGCTGTCGGCTGAGTTGAATATCAGCATTACTGCAGCCGCCACAGCAAAAATCGGGATCGGCGCTGCATTTGATTTTGAAATGTATTGGAATCCGGCAGGTAAACTCTCACTTACGAATGGGTCATTTGAATATCACGGCCTCTTTTCAAAACTTGATAAAGAGGCTGATTTAAAAATTCATAACCAAACTCTTGTTTTACAAAATTTAACAACTCGGATACGCCAAGCCAATATCCGTATGGGAAATACTTCGGCTAAATTAAATCGATACACTGTTGATGTTGGAATGGGGATGGTATTGAAGATGTAAGGATCAACACTGAATTAAAAAATTCAGAAAATTGTATATCATGGACAAACACTTTGCAGATCATCAGACCGCTACAGATAAGCTTTAACAACCAGGTACTGGAACAGAATAGAAAATTCTATTTCATAGCCTCGGCAACCCTTGGGGTGAATCTTCAGACAGGACAGGAACTTCTCGACTTCAATTATCTTAAAGACGTATTTGAAGGCATGGGAGAAAATACTTTGCCCGATTTGGGAATGCCTAAACCCAATGGTGAATTTCTTGTTTCCGGAAGCTATTTTGCTCCAGCAAATCAGCCTGTACAAGCAGGCGAAGTGAAAATCAGGCTGGATAAAATAGAAAAAACGCTTTACGTTTTCGGTCCAAGAAAATGGAAGGCAGGGTTTCCTTCCATACCTGAAGAGATTTCGTCCATGCCTCTTGATTATACAAAAGCCTTTGGAGGAGAAGGGTATGACAAAAATCCGAATGGAACCGGGTTTAAGGATGGTCTGCTCCCCTGCATTGAAAACCCACGGCATTTAATTGCCACTAAAGGAGATCATCCTGAACCTGCAGGTTTTTCTCCCCTTCATCCCATGCTTCCCCAGAGAACGAAATTTCAGGGAACCTATGATTCTGATTACAAACATAAATATTTTCCCGGATACCCGGAAGATCATAACTGGAAATTTTTTCTATGTGCGCCTGAGAATCAATGGATAACGAATTATTATAAAGGAGATGAATATTTTGCTATTTATCATATGAACCCTGAAATTCCGCTGATGCAAGGAGTTCTGCCCGGGCTTTATGCAAGATGTTTTATTAATCAAAAAAAAGAAGGGCAGGAAGTATTTTCAGAACTTCCATTAAATCTTGACACCATATGGTTTTTTCCTGAAAAATTGATCGGGCTTCTTATTTTTCGGGGAGTTAAAGAAGTGGAAGATGATGAAGCCGAAGAAATAACGCATGCGCTTTGTGCATATGAAGATATAACCAGACAGCGTCATCCTGTCGTTTATTATCAAACAGCTTTTGAAAAAAGAAAAAACAGCAATGATGATTTGTTGAAAAGCTTGAACACTCAAGACTTAATCCCTGAAGGTCATCAGTGTGCAATGGAGCTTTTGATGGATAAGGCTCTACGCGGTGATGCCAAAAGCGAGTTTGCCAAGAATATTGATAAAAAAGCTGAGACCATGCACCAGATGGTTGATGACGAAATCAAAAAAGCGCTCCAGCAGACTGAAATGGATATGGAAGGGATTGATATCCCAGATCAAGCGCATCAATTCCTTTCTGATAAAAACGGCAAGCTTGACTTGAAAAAACTGATGAGTCAAAAATCAGATGCTGATCCGGATGAAAAAGAATTTACCCATACACTTGAAGCGATACTGCCGGGTATTTCAAACGGGGATCCTAAAAAACTTGACATGAAAAACTTTTCATTTGACAAGATTGATGAAATCTTTGATGCAGTGAATGAATTTTCCGAAAAAAAGAGCAAAGATGCAAAAAAGATAGCGGGGGAAGAGATTAAAAAAGCAAATGAACAGGCACAAGAGCGGATTAAAAGCCTTGATGAACAGATAGAAGAAGCAAAGAGGGGCATTGGTCCCGGCCATTCAGATCAGGTCAAGACCCTTGAGGATTCAAAAAAGAAAGTTATAGAAAGCCTTAAACCATTTGATGATATTGATCTTAAGGGAGATTCAAAGACCAAAGCGCCGTTGCCCCGCATCGATCTGAAAGCAATTAAAGCCCGGGCTGATCAAGTCAATCCACAGATTATGGAAGCAATTCAACATCTTCAATCAATAAAGGGACTGGGGATTGAAAATGAAAACTCAAAAGAACTTGAAACACAGATTCAGGAAAAAATAAAGATCAGTACCCAACAGATTGAAC
>JAABTB010000387.1 GCA_011390085.1 Desulfobacula sp. | reverse complement strand
ACGTAAAAATGAAATCATTGATTTGCAGCCCCTGGAATTCTCTCTGCTCGAGTATATGCTGCGGAACACGGAAAAAGTGGTTTCAAAAACCATGATCATGGAACATGTATGGAATTATAATTTTGATCCCATGACCAATGTGGTTGAGGCGCGCATCTGCCGGTTAAGAGATAAGATCGATAAAGACTTTGAACCCAAACTGATTCATACGGTCCGGGGTGCGGGATATGTTCTGAAATGCGATGAAGCATAAAATTTTCAATACCATTGCCTTTAGACTGACCCTCTGGTTCACGGGGATTTTTACCATCTGCTCCGGTTTTGTATTTCTATTGTTTTATTATCTTGCCACCCAGACCCTTCAAAACCAGATCGACCGGGAACTGACGGACCAGGCCTCTAAATTTACCGCCATTATCCATACCAACGGATTGATGGGAGCAAGGCAACTGGCTGTTTTGGAAGCCCAGGCGGCCGGAGAGAAGCTGATTTTTTTCAGGATCGTCTACCCCACCGGAGAAGTCTTTGCCTCTTCCCGCATGTCCTATTGGAAAAATGTCCATGTCAGTCAGACCGCCCTGCAGAAACTCAGTCTTCAAAAGCTCAATATTTTTGAAACCATTGAAGTCCCTTCCACCCGTCAGAAAGCCAGGATTTTATACAGTTATGTGGCAGCCAATGCTATTTTACAGACAGGGATTGCCATGGATGTGTATTCAAAATTCATGTCCGCGTTTAAACTGGTGTTTATCAGCGCCATGGGATTTATTGTTCTTTTTTCTGCCGTTTCAGGCTGGCTTCTGGTGAGAGAAACCTTATCACGGGTTGAAACCATTACCAGAACGGCTCAAAACATTTCCGGTTCAAACCTGGAGGCCCGGGTCCAGGGGACAGGGAACAAAGATGAACTGGATCACCTCGTTATTACCTTTAATTCAATGTTGGACCGAATAGAAGAGCTTGTTAAAAGTATCCGGGAGATGAATGATAATATTGCCCATGATCTGAAAAGCCCCGTCACACGGATCAGGGGATTTGCCGAACTGGCCCTGGTTCATGAGGAGGGTCTTGAAGACTATCGCCATATGGCGGCCAATACCATTGAAGAATCGGACCGGCTTCTGGATATGATCAATACCATGCTGATGATTTCAAAGACGGAAGCCGGAGAAGGGGATTTTACGTTCAACACCGTCAATCTCACGGAGATGATCAAAGGCGCCTGTGATTTGTTCGCTCCCCTGGCAGAAGACAAACAAATTTCATTTACCAATGAAATTGCAGATGATATTTTTGTTGAGGCGGACGTTCGGATGCTTCAAAGGGCTTTTTCCAATCTTCTGGACAATGCCATCAAATATACGCCAAAGGACGGCATGATCCGGATTACCGCGATTCTTGAAAATCGGACCGCCGTTGTACGGGTGGTGGATACCGGGATCGGCATCCTTCCGGAGTTTCATGAAAAAATTTTTGAACGGTTTTTCAGGGTTGAATCCTCCCGGACCAGTTCAGGAACGGGATTGGGACTGAGCCTGGCCAGAACCATTGTCCGACGACACAAAGGCGATATTTGTGTTTTCAGTCACCCGGATAGGGGATCTGTATTTGAAATGAGATTACCAATTCGTAATTTAAAGATCATTTAATTGTCATGTTTATGTATTATGATTACAAACAGAGTATATAACATAAATCTGGAGGATGTCATGAAACAGATAAACAAACTATGGGTGACGCTGATAGTCTTCAGCCTGTTGGTGTTCCCGACCCTGGAAAAGATCAGCTATGCCGCTGTTCAGATGGTTCCGGAGAGCTTTTCTGAACTTGCCCGGCAGGCAAAACCGGCTGTTGTCAATATTCAAACCCAAAAAACCCTGGAAGGCGGGGGTAGGGTATACCGGCATTTTTTCGGCTCCCCCTTTGGCGGAAACCAGGACATGTTTGAGGAATTTTTTGGTCCCTTTCTCCAACAGCAGCCCCGGAACAGAAAAGAAAGCAGCCTGGGGTCAGGATTTATCATCAGTGAAGACGGCTATATTGTAACCAATAACCATGTCATTAAAGATGCCGATCAGATCAAAGTTATCTTACACGACAATAAGGAATATGAGGCAACCGTTGTCGGAACGGACCCCATGACGGACCTGGCCCTTATTAAAATTGAGGCCAAGGATCTCATGGCCTTAAAATTCGGCAGTTCTTCAAAGGCCGATGTGGGCTCATGGGTGGTGGCCATCGGAAGCCCCTTCGGACTTGAGCAGACCGTCACCGCCGGTATCATCAGCGCCAAGGGCCGGATCATCGGGTCCGGACCCTATGATGATTTTATTCAGACCGATGCTTCCATTAATCCGGGGAATTCAGGGGGACCTTTGCTAAACCTTGGAGGCGAAGTGATCGGTATCAACACGGCCATTGTCCGGTCAGGTCAGGGGATAGGCTTTGCCATTCCTTCGGATCTTGCAACAGGGATCATTGCCCAATTGACTCAGGACAAAACGGTTTCAAGGGGATGGATGGGGGTTGCCATCCAGGAAGTTACGCAGCAGCTTGCTGAATATTACGGTCTTAAAGACGTTAAAGGGGTGTTTGTGGCCAAAGTATTTGATGGAGAGCCTGCGGAAAAGGCTGGTATTCAGGTCGGGGATGTCATTTATCAGATCAATGACAAGCCGGTTAATTCAT
>JAABTB010000386.1 GCA_011390085.1 Desulfobacula sp. | reverse complement strand
GGTCTTGCCTGTGCTGTAACCCCTGTGGAATTCCTGGACAAGCTTCTGGGGCCGCAACTGGAATATGAAAAGGATGAAAAAGACCTGACCGTTATGATTAATGTTTTTGAAGGCATCAAAGACCGAAAAAAAATGAGGTTCACGAGCACCATGCTGATTGAGAGAGATCTTGACACAGGTATCCTTGCCATGAGCAAGGGTGTGGGATACACAGCCGCCATCGTGGCCGGAATGATTGCCAATGGGGATATCAAAGAAAAAGGGGTCCTTTCGCCTACAAAACACATTCCGGTTCAAAAATTCATGGACAGCCTTAAAAAAAGAGGCATTCAAATAAAAGAAGAACTAATCGTTCTGGAAGAATAAACAAAGGAGTTGGTTGATTGTTAATAATTTTTTAAAAAGGAGAAAAAATGAAACTGAAGAAATGTTTATCCGCTTTTTTTGCCCTGTCACTGGTGATGTTTTTTACGGGAATCGGCTTTGCCGGGACACTCACCGATATCGTGAACCGGGGTGAATTGAGAGTGGCTGTTCAATCCGGAGCTGCTCCCTATGCTTTTGTTGACAAAAACGGGGATCACGCAGGCTCCATGATTGACTTTGCAAAAGGCATGGCCGAGGAAATGGGTGTAAAACTGGTCATCCTTGATTTTGACTGGGATGGTCTTATCCCGGCCCTTCTTTCCGGTAAAGCCGATATCCTGGCAGCCGATATGACGCCTACATTGAAACGGGCTCTGAAAATTTCTTTCACCGACCCCTGGATCTATGTCCAGCCCTGCATTTTCACCAAAACCGGTGCAAGTTTTCAAACCCTTGAAGATGTGAACAAACCCGAAGTCACCGTGGGGGTTCTCCTGGGCTCCACCGGAGAAAATATTGCCAAACAATACCTGCCCAAGGCAACTATCAAGTCTTATAAAGGCGGTGGCAGAATGATCGTCCAGGCCCTGATCGCAGGTCATGTGGATGCCGGGGTCAACGATGATCTGGCGGTCCTCACCGTGCTTCCGGATTTCCCGCCCAATTCCATCCGTCTTCTGGATAAACGCCTGGGCCAGGGTAAGGATTCCCTTGCCTTTGGCGTCCGCCATGAATCCGTAAACCTCTGGCAGTGGATTAACCTGTATTTTGAAACCATCCGGGAAAACGGCACCTATGATAAGAATATCGATTACTGGTTGAAGGGTGTTGACTGGAAAAAAGATCATTGATTGATTCCTGTCTATCGATGAATTAAATCAACCAAAGAGGTTGTGCTTTTCCGTGAAATGCACAACCTCTCAACAAAACGGACGGTTTTATGCTGGCTGATTTTAACCTGAGAGTCATCCTGGAATATCTGCCCCTGTTTTTAGCCGGGCTGAGATCCACTTTTTTTATTTCCATTGTATCCATCGGCCTTGCCATTGCAACCGGAATCCTTGCCTGCGCCTGCCGGATTTCCGGTATCCGGCTGATAAAATATCCTGCCATTGCCTATATAGAGATTATCCGGTCCACACCGCTGCTGGTCCAGATTTATTTTTTGTATTTCGGGCTGCCCACCCTTGGGATCAGAGTTCCTGAAATACAGACCGGTATCCTGGCCCTGATGCTCAATTCCGGCGCCTATATTGCGGAGATTATCCGGGCCGGGATCAATTCCGTGGAGCCGGGACAGATTGAAGCAGGGGTGTCATCGGGCCTGAATTATGTCCAGAGAATGCGGTTCATTATCCTGCCTCAGGCCCTGGGAGTGACCGTACCGCCGCTTCTGGGGCAGGCCATTGTCCTGGTAAAGGATTCAGCCCTGCTGTCTCTGATTTCCGTGGCGGAATTGACCCGGGCCGGACAGACCCTCACCTCTGATCGGTTCATGCCGTCGGAAGCCTTTTTTACCGTGGCTTTCTTTTATATGTGCATTTATTTCTGTCTCAAGGCCCTGGCCGACTGGTCCCAGCGGAAACTGATTTTCAGGGAGGCTTACTGATGACGGCATTTTATTTTGAGCGGCTCGTGGAGATCTTTCCCTTTTTCTTAAAGGGGTTGTGGATGACCAGTAAGATTGCCTTTATCAGTCTTGTTACCTGTACCCTGCTGGGGTTTATCCTGGGGATTTTCAGGTCGGGCAAAAATATGATTCTCAAACGGATCATCGGTGTCTATGTCGCATTTGTCCGGGGGACACCCTTTGTGGTTCAGGTGTTTATTATTTTTTTTATTTTGCCCGAATGGGGTTTGCAGTTGAAAGCGTTTCCGGCTGCGCTTCTGGCCATGGCCATCATGGGCTCGGCCTTTATCTGTGAAATCGTGGCCGGCGGAATTTCCTCCATACCCAAGGGGCAATGGGAAGCAGCCGCCTCTTCCGGCCTGAATCTGACGCAGCAATTGAGGTGGGTCATCCTTCCCCAGGCCATGAAGGTCATTTTGCCGCCGCTGGTGGGGCAGTTCGTCCTTTTGATCAAAGACACCTCGGTAGTATCCGTCATCGGGGTTATGGAACTGACCCGGGTCGGGTGGGTGACCGTTGTCAGGATACCCGAGGGACTCATGGTCTTTTCATTGGTCGGTGCGCTTTATTTTGTCATTTCATATCCCCTGATCCTGCTGTCCAACTACCTTGAACAGAAAATGGCGGTTAATTAAAGGAAATTCCCCATGGAAAATATAATAGAATTTAAAAATGTGAACAAATGGTTTGGCAAACTCCATGTGTTGAAT
>JAABTB010000385.1 GCA_011390085.1 Desulfobacula sp. | reverse complement strand
GGTATTGTTGATGTCATCCTGCAACCTGGTTTTATAGAGGTCTGTGTGCTGCCTCCGGATTTTGACGAGGTCGTCTTTTTGTTTATGGTATTCTGAAAAGATCCAGAAAGAGCCGATGGTGGGGGCAATAATCAGGATAGTGACCAAAACACTCAAAAAGCCGGTGCCTGAAAGGGACCGGGGATCTATGATATTTTTGAAATTCATTGCAATGAGAGCATCAGATATTTAATATGACCAACTTGGCCTGAACGATTTAAAAACATAGAGCAAGATATAGGTATAAAATTTTTAATTGTCAATAAATCAAAAGGCTGTAAAAATATTTATGAAAATAATGACTTGCAACCCAGGTCAACCAAAGATATAAGTACCTAAAATATAAGGGTAAAGGCAGAATAACAGCGGAGATGAAACTGCTCAAGAGTTCGGAAAACCGCTATTCTGCCTTTAAAATTTTAATAAGAAATGAATTTAAGGGCGGAAATTAAAGGGTATCGGCAATGAGCGAGGTTGTACTGATCAATATTACAGGCAGGGACAGGAAAGGGCTGGATGCAAAATTTACAGGGATATTGGCGGAATACGGGGTCACGATCCTGGATATCGGCCAGGCCGTCATCCATGAGCATATTTCTTTCGGGATATTGGCGGAAATTCCGGATCCCCTGGATTATTCCTCCATTTTCAAGGACATGTTGTTTGAAGGCCACAATATGGGGCTCCACATCGATATCACCCCCATCGACAGCCAGGAATATGAAAAATGGGTTCATGACCACGGCAAGGAAAGGCGGGTGATCACCCTTCTGGGCAGAACCATTTCGGCCCGTCAGATCTCGGCCGTGGCCGCCATCATTGCCGAAAACCAATTGAATATCGACAGTATCAACCGGCTCACGGGCCGGATTTCCCTGAAACAGCCCCAGACCAATCCCAGAGCCTGCGTGGAAATGTCCGTCAGCGGAAAACCCCTGAGCATCATTGGGATGCGGAAAAAATTCATGGAGATTTCACAGGAAACAGGGATAGACATCTCATTTCATGTGGATAATATTTACCGGAAAAACCGGAAGCTGGTGGTCTTTGACATGGACTCCACCCTGATCCAGGCCGAGGTCATTGTGGAGCTGGCAAAACTTGTGGGGGCCGGGAAAGAGGTGGACAGGATCACCGAAGCGGCCATGCGGGGAGAAATGGATTTCCAGCAGAGTTTCAGAAAACGCGTGGCTCTGCTGAAAGGAATCCGCCAGGAACAGCTCGCCAAAGTGTCAGAGGACCTGCCCCTGACCGACGGGGCCGATCTGGTCACCAAGACCCTTAAAGGCCTGGGGTATAAACTCGGTATCCTGTCCGGCGGTTTCACCTTTGTGGGGGAATATCTTAAAGAAAAGCTGGGCTTTGATTATATGTTTGCCAATGAACTGGATATCAGGGACGGGGTGGTGACGGGCGAGGTCGTGGGCGAGATTGTGGACGGCCAGAAAAAAGCGGCCCTGCTGCGGCAACTGGCCCAGAGGGAGAATATCTCGCTGGAGCAGACCATTGCCGTAGGGGATGGGGCCAACGACCTCCCCATGATCAGCATCGCAGGATTGGGGGTTGCCTTTAACGCCAAGCCCCTGGTCCGCCAGAAAGCCTCCAATAATATCTCAAGCGTTGGTCTGGACGGTCTTCTTTACCTGCTGGGCCTCCATGAGCGGCAAATCAAAGATGAGGTCCGGCAGTCGGCGGAATATTCCTTTGGATAAGATGCAAAAGCTGGCCCGGGATGTGAAACGCCTGGAAAAAGAAGTGGCCGCCTGCACCCGCTGCGGCATGTGCCAGGCCCATTGCCCCTTGTTTGAAAGGACAAGAAAGGAAGCCGATGTGTCCAGGGGAAAGCTGGTCCTGATCAACGGCTTGATCGACGGCCTGTTCAAGGACGCCGAAGGGGTCAAAGAGCGCCTGCAGCGGTGCCTTTTGTGCGGGTCCTGCGCCCATGGCTGCCCCAGCGGGGTGGATACGGTCGGTATTTTTATCCGGGCCAGGGCCGGCATCGCCCAATACCTGGGACTGCCCTTTGCGAAAAAACTGGTGTTCCGGCAGCTCCTGTCCAGCCCTGAGCGGTTCAACGGGCTCATGAACCTGGCCGCTGCTTTTCAGAAGGTCTTTTTCCGGGAGGAGAACAATGCCCAGGGCACTTCCTGCGCCAGGACGGCCTCACCCCTGCTGCGGAACCGGCATCTGGTTCCCTTGACGGAAACAGCCTTTAACCGGACCCTTCAGCGCCATGATGTCCGGAAAGAAGGGAAGGGGGTAAAGGTGGCCTTTTTTGTCGGATGCCTCATTGACAAGGCCTTTCCCGGTATCGGCCACAGCGTGGTGGATGTCCTGGATCATTTCCGGGCCGGGATTTTTATTCCTGCGGGCCAGGGATGCTGCGGGATCCCGGCCCTGGCCGCAGGGGACCTCAAGACCTTTGAGACCCTTGTCCGCTACCATGTGGATCTTTTTTCCGCAGAAAAATGTGACTACCTGGTAACGGCCTGCGCCACCTGTTCTTCCACCATCATCAAATTATGGCCCGCCCTGATGAAGGACAAGGACAGGGAATTCCTAAAAAAGGTCCAAGCCCTGGCCGAGAAAACCGTGGACATCAGTTGGCTCATGGATAAACGCTTTGATCTCTTCTCGGCGGTTCCCGATTCCGGGAAAAAGCATGAGATCAT